>DATAQF010000220.1:0-8281 GCA_036264795.1 Candidatus Limnocylindrales bacterium
ACCGGGCGAGCTGCCCGACCCCAACCCCGACGGCCACACCGACGGCTACCCCGACGGCAACGCCGACGGCCACCCCCACGGCAACGCCGACGGCGACCCCGACGGCCACCCCCACTGCGACGCCGACGACGGCACCGACTGCGACGCCGACCGCGACGCCAACGGCGACGCCGACGACGGCACCGACCGCGACGCCAACGGCGACACCGACGGGAACGACGGAGCCGACGACCGCCCCGACCGCAACTCCGACGGCGGCACCGACCGGTGGCGTTCTGGGCGAGACCGCAACGCCGAACGTGACTCCACCTCCGACCAGCACGATCGAAACCTCGGGAGGAAGCAGCTCGGGCGGCAGCGTCGTCCTGGCACTCCTCGCCCTGGCTGAGGTCAGCCTGGTCGCGGCGCTCTTTGCTCCGAACTCGCCGTTGCGCCGACGAGGTCGTCGCCGGTAGCCCGGTCCACGAGCCGGCCTGATCCCGTTCGCGGGGCTGGCGGGCTCCCAACTCAGGGTCCCCGAGACCCGGACGGGGCGTGTCCTTGCCTGGACGCGCCCCGTCCGTCATGTTCGCGATGAATCCCAATTGGGGGCACAGGCTGCGGCAGGCCGATCCGCCAACGCCTGTCATGATCCCGGCGATGGACGATCCGACACGCTTTCGAGGCGACTGGGCGGTCCCACCGCGCCGGTCGATCGTGGAGCTGATCGCCGACGGCGTGCTGGACGCGGAGCTCGCGGCGCTGGCGTGGCTGCTGATCCAGCGTCGGCTGCCGATCGTGGTCGGCGCGCTCGCTCGGGGTGTCGGCAAGACGACGCTCCTCGAAGCGCTGCTGGATTTCCTGCCGCCGTCGGTTCGCCGGATCGACCTCGTCGGCGCCGGCGAGGACTTCGCCTGGCTACCCGAGGCGGAGGCACTCGGATGGCCGGCCGGCCATCGCACCGCAGCGGACCCGTCGCCCGCCGCGTCCGTATCCCGACGATCCGTCGGCCCGGCATCGACGTTCCTCGTCGCCCCCGAGCTGTCCGAACATCTTCCCTTCTACACCTGGGGCCGGGCCGCCCGGACGCTCGTCCGGGCCGCGTCCATCGGCTATGGGATCGGTGCGACGATCCATGCCGACCGCCTCGAGGACGTGCATGAGGCGCTGCGGTCGCCCGAGGTCGGGTTGACCGACGACGAGCTGTCCTATCTTGGGCTCGTCCTGATCGCGCGAGCCTGGCGCGAGCCGGACGGCTCGATCACGAGGCGTGTGGTCGCGGCGCACTACGAACGCCCGGTCGGCCGCGACGAGCATGGGCACCTCCAGCGATTGCCGCCGGCCGTCATCGCCGTGCACGACGAGCGGAGCGATGCGCTCGAGCATTTCGCCTGGGGCGTGATGCCGGAGCTCGCCATCCGCCTCGGCGCAAAGGCCGGCGATCTCGAGCGCGAGCAAGTGGAGCGGGCGGAGCTCCTCGCGGCGCTTGTCAGGACCGGCTCGCTCGACGTGCCGGCGGTGCGCGCTGCGATCGCGTCTCGCGACGTGGTTTCGCGCCGCGTCCACTGACCCGATGCTCCTCGGGATCGACCATGTCGTCCTCGCCTGCGCGGACCCCGATGCGACGGCCGCGGTGTTGGAGAGCCGTCTCGGGCTCGCGGCCAGCGCCGGCGGACGTCACGACGCCCTTGGCACCGAGAACCGCCTGATCTGGCTCGGTGACGCGTATCTCGAGCTCGTGGGCGTGTTCGACCCGGCTCTTGCCGCTCAAAGCTGGCTCGGCCGTCCGGTGCTTGCGGCCCTCGAAGGCGGAGCCGATGGCGGGCTCGTGACGTGGGCGATCGCCGTCGACGATCTCGACGACACGCTGCGCTGGGCCCCGCCGGAGGGAGGGCTGCTCGGGCCTCTCCACGGCGAGCGCCGGAGACCGGACGGGAGGTTGGTCCGATGGCGGCTCGCCCGTCCGGACGCGCCGTCACCGACCGAGCCGTTCCTCATCGAGCACGACCGCGAGGCAGCCGAGTGGTCGCTCGATGACCGGGCGGCGCGGGCCGAGCAACGCCATCCCCTCGGCGGTCGCGCGAGGCTCGTGAGCCTCGAGGTGGAGACGGCGTCACCAGCCATCGCGGCGGGGCGGCTGCGGTCCCTGCTCGCAGCGCGAGCGGAGCCGGCCGGGCGCGCCGCCGTCCGCGTCCGGCTCGCGGATCACGAGGTCCGATTCGTCACCTCCCGCCCGGGCTCCGATGCCGTGGTCGACGTCGTGGTGGACGTGCCGCTGCGGACCCGAGTCGCGGCCATCGGCGACTGTTCCATCCGCGTGCGCGGCCTCGCCGAGCCCGTCAACGTTCGCCGGCCTCTCGAGGATCCGGCCGACGTTTGACGCACCACAGGACCGGTCGTACGCTCGGCTCCCGTGACTCGTGCCCCTGTCGACCCGACCCCAGATCCCGCGACCCTCGGGGAGCTGCGCGCTTCGGGCTGGGTCAGCCGGACCGTCAAGGAGGAGCTGCGCGCCAATCTCCTCGCGAGACTCGCCGACGGTCGCCCGATCGTCAGCGGCATCGTGGGCTACGACGAGACCGTGCTGCCGGCCCTCGAGAACGCGATCGTCGCGGGCCAGGACCTGGTCCTCCTCGGCGAGCGCGGCCAGGCAAAGACGCGGATCGCACGGCTGCTCGTCGGCCTGCTCGACGAGCACCTTCCCGTGGTTCGCGGCGGTGAGCTGAATGACGACCCGACCGCCCCGATCAGCCCCAGCGGCAAGGCGATCGTCGCGGAGCAGGGGGATGCGACCCCGATCGATTGGCTGCCGCGCGACCGGCGGTACGCGGAGAAGCTGGCCACGCCCGACATCACGATCGCGGACCTGATCGGCGAGGTCGATCCGATCCGCGTGGCGGAAGGTCGCTACCTCAGCGACGAGCTGACGCTCCATTACGGCCTGATCCCGCGCTCGAATCGCGGGATCTTCGCGATCAACGAGCTTCCGGACCTGGCCGAGCGCATCCAGGTCGGCCTGCTGAACATCCTCGAGGAGCGCGACGTGCAGATCCGCGGGTTCACGGTCCGCCTGCCGCTCGACCTCTTCGTCGTCGCGAGCGCCAACCCCGAGGACTACACGTCGCGCGGCCGGATCATCACGCCACTCAAGGATCGCCTCGGATCGCAGGTGCGGACGCACTACCCGCGGACGCTCGACCACGAGCTCGAGATCGTCCGACAGGAGAAGCAACGCTTCGTTGCCGGCGACGAGGAGCCGGCGATCGCCGTCCCGGCGTTCATGGAGGAGCTCCTGGCCGAGCTCACCCATCTCGCCCGGCGCTCGCCCGAGATCAGCCAGCGGTCCGGCGTCAGCGTCCGGGTGACCGTGGCAAATGCGGAGGTGCTCGAGGCTGCCGCCCTTCGCCGCGCGATCCGGCTGGGCGAGTCCGTGGCGGCGCCGCGCGTGTCCGATCTCGGTGCGGTGGTCGCGAGCACCGTGGGGAAGATCGAGCTCGAATCGGTCGGTGACGAGGCGCCCGAGGAACGGATCGTCGAGCGCCTGATCACGAAGGCCCTGTTCGCGACCTTCGGACGGCTCGTCGACATCGACGATCTCGACGAGGTCGTGCTTTCGTTCGAGGACGGACTCGTCGTCGAGACGGGCGAGCGGGTTCCGTCGCGAGACTACGTCCGCTGGATGGCGGAGATCCCGGGGCTGCACGAAGGGGTCCGCCGGCTCGGCACGTTCGACGCGACGGACGGGGCGGAAGAGCCGGCGGTCGTCGCATCGGCCGTCGAGTTCCTCCTCGAGGGTCTTCACCTGTCGCGACGGATCAACAAGGATCGGTCCGGGACCGGGACGGTCTACCGGCGATGAGCCGGCGCTCCCTGCGCTGTCCGTGATGCCTCACCGTCGTCGTTGTCCGCCCCGGCGATGAGCGCCTACTCACCCGATCCGGGCGACCTCGAGGCTGCGACCGCCACCTCGCCCGGCCGCGAGGCGCTCCTCAGTCGGGCCGCCCGCTATGCGCGCTGGGACGGCACGCAGTCGATCCCCGCGCTCGATGCCGACGAGATCCTGGACGCGATGGCCGACGACGTCATGGCGGAGGGCGACCTCGGCGAGGCGCTTCGGCGGCTCATGGAGCGCGGCTGGCGGACGAGCGATGCGTCGCGACCGGACCTCGCCGGGCTCAACGAGCTGCGCGAACGGCTCCGCCGGCGCCGCGAAGAGCTCCAGGAGAAGTATCAGCTCCGCGACGTCCTCGCCGACGTCCGCCAGGAGCTCGACGATATCGTCGCCGAGGAGCGGATGGGCATCGAGCGACGCCTCGACGAGGCCGCCGATCAATCCGATCCGTCGGCGTCGGACCAGGCACTCCGGGCGATGCTTCGCGACGCCGCGGCGCGCCGGCTCGACCAGCTCGATGCGCTGCCACGCGACGTTGGCGAGCGGATTCGCCGACTCGAGGAATACGACTTCATGGAACCGGCGGCCCGGGACCGCTTCAACGAGCTGACCCAGCGACTCCGGAAGCAGACGCTCGATCGATTTGTCGACGGCCTGTCCGAGGCGATCCAGGGCACGACGCCCGAGGAGCTCGCGGCCAACCGGGAGATGGTCCGCGACTTGAACAACATGCTCGAGGAGCGCCTCGAGGGTCGCGAGCCGAGCCAGGACGATGTCGACGACTTCCTCGGCCGGCACGGCCAGTTCTTCCCCGGCGCCCGAACGCTCGACGACATCGTCGACCAGCTGACGCAGCGGATGGCGGCGATGCAGTCCCTCCTGCGCTCGATGACGCCGCAGCAGCGGGCCGAGCTCCAATCGATGATGGACGCGCTCCTCCGTGACGACCGCCTCCGCTGGGACCTCGCCCGACTCGCCTCGAACATGGACCAGCTGATGCCCGACGGGCTCGGCGAGGGCTATGAGTTCAGTGGTGACGAACCGCTGGGTCTTGAGCCCGCCCTCGATCGCATCGGACAGCTCCAGGCACTCGACGCTCTCGAGGACCAGCTTGCCGCCGTCGAGAGCCCGGCCGACCTCGGCGGCCTCGACCATGACGCCGCCCGCGACCTGCTCGGCCCGGAGTCCGCTCGCGACCTCGAGGCGCTCGACGAGCTCGCCCGCCAGCTCGAGCAGGCCGGCTACCTGACCCGTCGCGGCGAGCGGCTCGAGCTGACGCCGCGCGGCAGCCGCCGGATCGGGCAGAAGGTCCTAGACGACCTGTTCGCGCGCCTGTCCCGGGACGCGTTCGGCGGTCACCGGATCGACCGCGCGGGTCGGGGAGGGGAGCGCGAGGAGACGACGAAGCCCTACGAGTTCGGGGACCCGTTCCATCTCGACATCCGGGGCACGATCGACAACTCGCTCCGGCGGTCGGAGAACGCGCCGGTCGAGCGGCTCGCCCGCGGCGAGCCGGGCGTTCGGTTGTCACCGGAGGACTTCGAGGTCTTTCGAACCGAGCAGATGACGCGGACGTCCACCGTCCTGCTCGTCGACATGAGTCGCTCAATGCTCCTTCGAGGCTGCTTCGTTGCCGCGAAGAAAGTGGCGGTCGCGCTCGACACGCTGATCCGGACGCAGTTCCCCCATGACGACCTGACGGTCATCGGGTTCGCCTACTACGCCCGCGAGCTGCGGCCGGAGGCCCTCGCCGAGCTGACCTGGCACGGCTACGAATACGGCACGAACCTCCAGCACGGGCTGATGCTGGCCCGCCGGATCCTCGCTCGGCAGCGCGGCGCCGATCGCCAGATCGTCGTCATCACCGACGGCGAACCGACGGCCCACTTCGAGAACGGTCAGGTGGAATTCAGCTATCCGCCGACCCGCCGGACGATCCACGAGACGCTGCGCGAGGTGCAGCGCTGCACGCGGGACGGCATCGTGATCAACACGTTCATGCTCGAGCGATCGCGCGCTCTCGCCGAGTTCGTGGCCCTCGTGACCCGAATGAACCGCGGCCGCGCGTTCTACGCGACGCCGGAACGCCTCGGGGAATACGTCCTCGTCGACTTCGTCTCGAACCGGACGCGCGGCGTCGGATGATCCTGGGCCCTGCGGATTCGGGGCGACGTCGGGCTCCGGGCTGACGTAGGCTGCACGCGGCGCGCGCCCGCTCCGAGCTCGATCAGGCCGGAGGATGGATGCCGCGGTTATGAGGGGTGTGTCGATGTCTTTTGCCCTGGCGGTCTTTCTCTTCCTTCATGTCATGGGGGCGATCGCGGTCTTCGGACCGACCTTCGTCTTCCCCGTGATCGCGACCCAGGCGCAAAAGAGCCCCCAGAGCTTTCCGTTCGCCGCGCGCCTGAGCGATTACATCGAGCGGCGGATCGTGCTGCCCGGCGCGATCGTCCAGGGAATCACGGGGATCGCGCTGATCCTGATTCTCGGTGCCGACCTGACGAGCCCGGCCTACCGCTGGCTGGTCGGCGGGATCATCCTCTATGTCATCGCGATCGCCTTTGCCTTCCTCGTCCAGGCGAAGAACTCGGAGCGGATGGTTCACCTGATGGCGAGCATGCCGCCCGGCCCGCCGCCGGCAGGAGCTCCCGCGGGTCCGCCGCCGGAGGTCGCCGAGGTCGGCAAGAAGCTCCAGCAGGGCGGGATGATCCTCACCGTCCTCATCGTCCTGATCGTGGTTCTGATGGTGACGAAGCCGACGTTCTGAGCGAGCGGCAGGCGGCGGCTACCATGGACGGACAACCGCAATCCGCCGCGAGCCGCGAGCCGCCGCCGAGCCGCAGGAGTCCCGATCGATGCCGTACGTCGCCGTCGCCGTGCCCGAGCTTCTCAGCCTCCTGCGAAACGCGGCCCATGTGGACGGCGATCGCCTGCTGGTCACCGACGAGGCGGCGTTCCGCGCCGACATCGTTCGCGATCTGATCTGGACCGCGACCTTCGGGCCCGAGGGTCCGGTCGTCGATGCCGCCCGCTGGCTCATCCACGAGGCCGCTCGCGAGCTCGGTGCGCACAGCGCGAGCATCCACGAGCTCTACATGGCCCGTGGTCGCGGAGAGGTCCACGGCTTCACGGTTCCCGCGATCAACATCCGAGCCCAGACGTTCGACATGGCCCGGACGATCTTCGAGACTGCCGCCTCGAACGACGTCGGCGCGGTGATCCTCGAGCTCGCGCGGAGCGAGCAGACGTACACGTTCCAGCGCCCGATCGACTACTCGACGGCCGTTCTCGCCGGCGCGATTGCCGCGGGCTGGCGCGGCCCGGTCTTCATCCAGGGCGATCACTACCAGTTCAACGCGAAGAAGTACGCGGCCGACCCCGAGGCGATGACCGAGGAGATCGAACGTGCCTGCCGGCTGGCGATCGCGGCTGGCTACCGGAACATCGACATCGATTCGTCGACGCTGGTCGACCTCTCGAAGCCGACCCGTGATGAACAGCAGCGCGAGAACTACACCCGCGCGGCCGAGCTGACGGCGCTGATCCGCTCGCTCGAGACCGACGGAGTGACGATCAGCGTCGGTGGCGAGATCGGCGAGGTCGGCAAGGAGAACTCGAACGAGGAGGAGCTCGTCGCGTATCTCGACGGCTATCGCCGCCATCTCGAGGAGCTCCGGCCCGGCGCGATCGGCATCAGCAAGGTCAGCGTCCAGACCGGGACCTCGCACGGCGGCGTGCCGCTGCCCGACGGCTCCGTGGCCGCCGTCAAGCTCGACTTCGACGTGCTGCGCCGTCTCGGCGAGGTGGCTCGATCGTACGGACTGGCGGGCGCCGTCCAGCATGGGGCGTCGACCCTTCCGGATGAGCTGTTCCATCGCTTTCCGGCGGTCGAGACGGCCGAGATCCACCTCGCGACCGGGTTCCAGAACCTGCTGTTCGAGCACCCGGCCTTTCCGCCCGAGCTCCACAGGAAGATCGAGGCCTGGGTCTTCGCGAACGCTCTCGACGAGCGGAAGCCCGACCAGACCGACCAGCAGTTCGTCTACACGACCCGGAAGAAGGCGATCGGGCCGTTCAAGCGCGAGCTGTGGGAGCTGCCCACGAAGGACGAGATTCTCGCCGCGGTCAGCCGGAAGGTCGCGTTCCTCTTCACCGAGCTCGGCGTGAACGGCTCACGGGAGATGGTCGACGGCTACATCCATCCGGTCCCGCAGCGAATGCCGATGCCCGACGCCCTGCGCGAGACGGCCCAGGCGCCGTCCTGACCGGAGTGGGCCATGAGCCCGGTGCGCGCTCAATGGCCTTCGCGCATGTCGGGCGAGATCGAAGAAACGAGACAGTTAACAACGACGTTGACTTCAATGAAGAGGCGACCCTATTCTCGGCCGAGTTGCGCGCCTTGAGGGAGGC
>DATAQF010000230.1:0-6227 GCA_036264795.1 Candidatus Limnocylindrales bacterium
GCGGCCGGTACGTGTTCCCGCTCGACATCGAGGAGCGCCTCGACGACCGCGAGCGGCGGCTGCTCGCCCGGATGGAGCGGCTGCGCGAGCTCCACGACGACGCGCTCCGGCTCGGCGAACAGGCCGTGGCCGGAACGGCGAGCCGGGGCGGCGCGACCGACGGCGATGGAGCGTCGGGTGGCTGAGCGCGGCCCGCTCGGGTTCGGCCGGCTCGGCGAACCGGGCGGCGGTCCGACGGCGGTCACGGCCCCGCCGATCGACGGCGCCGAGATGCTCGACGACGCGATCGTCTCGGGCCTCCTGCCTGTGCGAGACAAGCGCGGCCACAAGGGCCAGTTCGGCAAGATCCTCGTCCTCGCCGGGTCGCTCGACTATGCCGGTGCCGCATTCCTCGTCTGCCGGGCCGCGGGACGCACCGGTGCGGGGCTCGTGACGCTGGCCGTGCCGGAGTCGCTCCAGCCCCTGTTCGCCGCGAAGGTCATCGAGGCGACGACGATGGCTCTGCCGGAGGACGACGTCGAGGAAGTCGATCCGGAGCCCGCCCTCGCCCGGGTCCTCGACCACGAGCACGACGCGATCGTGATCGGGCCGGGGCTTCGGCCGGGTCTCGCAACCGCCGAGCTCGTCCGGCTGCTGCTCGCGTCCGGCCACGACGCCGCCGCCCCGATCGTCCTCGATGCCGAGGCGCTCCGTTCCCTGGCCACGATCGAGGCGTGGTGGGACGGCGATCACCGCCCGTCGGTCCTGACCCCGCACGCCGGCGAGTTTGCCCGTCTCCGCGCCGGCAGCGGTCGGGATCCGGCGGAGGACGGCGATCTCGAGGGCGACGATGCCGCCCGGGCGAAGGCCGCCCGCGATGCCGCCGTGTCGTGGCGCCAGGTCGTCGTGCTGAAAGGCGCCCGGACGGTCATCGCCGCACCGGACGGATCGATTGCGGTCGCGCCGTTCGAGAACCCGGCGCTTGCGTCGGGCGGCACGGGCGACGTCCTGGCGGGCGCCATCGGGTCCCTGCTCGGTCAGGGCGTCGCGCCGTATGCCGCGGCCCGACTCGGCGTCTATCTCCACGGGCTCGCGGGCGATGCGGTTCGCGAGCGGATCGGCGACGCGGGCCTGCTGGCCTCCGACCTGCCCGACGCGATCGCGATCGCGCGCAAGCGACTTGCCGCGATCGCCGAGCGCCGAACCGCCGGCGGCCGTCTCGGGTTCACGGCGCGGCCGGCTGGGAGCGAGGCCTGAGCCGGGCGGGGGATCGGGCCGCCACGACGACCGCCGGGACGACCGCCGGTCCCGCCGTTGCCCCGACCGACGAGTCGATCGAGGCGAGGCTGGCCCGAGCGGGCCTTCCGCCGCTGCGGAGAACGGCCTGGATCGAGATCGACGGCGAGGCGCTCGCCGGCAATCTCGCCGCGATCCACGGACTCGCCGGCGAGGGCGTCGCAATCCTTCCGGTCGTCAAGGCGGACGCCTACGGCCACGGGATGCTGCCCGTGGCGCGGATCCTCGAGGCGGCGGGCGCCGACGGCCTGTGCGTGGCGACCCTCGATGAAGCCGTCGCGCTTCGTGACGGCGGGATCGCGGCGCCGTTGCTGGTCCTCTATCCGATACCTCCGGACGGCGCCGCCGACGCCGCCCGCCGCTCGATCGCGGTCGCGGCCGGTCAATCCTCCATCGTCGAGGCGCTTCTCGCGTCCGTCTCGGGGGATGGCACGGCATCGGGGCTGTCCATCGAGCTCGAGGTCGAGACCGGTC
Source organism: Candidatus Limnocylindrales bacterium (assembly GCA_036264795.1). Classification (GTDB taxonomy): domain Bacteria; phylum Chloroflexota; class Limnocylindria; order Limnocylindrales; family CSP1-4; genus CF-46. Next base: position 1,750 of record DATAQF010000230.1, read on the forward strand.
TCGGTCGGGGCGGTGCGGCCACCGACGAGGTTGCCGACACTGCGAGGCGGATTGCCGGCGCGGGCGCGCGGCTGGGTGGCGTCTGGTCGCACCTCCAGGAGGCGGAGATCCCGGAGATCACCGAGCCCCAGGTCGCGCGGTTCTAGGAGGCGATCCGCAACCTCGGCGCCGCCGGAATCCAGGTGCCCCGCCGACACCTGGCGGCGAGCGCCGCGATCCTGCTCGGGAACGTGCCGCGGTACGAAGCCATTCGCCCCGGCCTGATGACCTACGGCCTCGTTCCGGACGAGCTCGCCACGGCCGGTGTCGGCGTCGACGACCTGCCGCCGGCCGCTCGCGAGCTGCGTCCGGTGATGTCGCTCCACGCACGTCCCGTCCGGGTCGTCGAGCTGGCCGCCGGCCACGGCGTCTCCTACGGCCCGACGTGGCGCGCCCCGCGCGCGAGCCGGATCGCGACGATCCCGCTCGGCTACGGCGACGGCTGGTCGCGGAGCCTCTCGAACCGCGCCGAAGCCCTGGTGCGCGGCGGCCGGGTGCCGCTCGTCGGCAACGTCGCGATGGACGCGGTCATGGCCGATGTCACCGACGTGCCCGGGCCGCCGGTCAGCGTCGAGGACGAGTTCGTGCTCGTCGGTCGCCAGGGGGACCTCGAGATCACCGCCGCCGAGCTGGCGCGGTCGCGCAACACGAACTCCTGGGAGATTGTGACCGCGATGTCCGGGCGATTGACCCGGGTGTACCATCATGCGTCGGTCGGGCTGGCCGGTTTCCGCTCGCTCGTATCCTCGGAGGACCGTTGACTCGGATCGAGCTCTGGAACGGAGATATCTGCGATCTCGAGGTCGACGCCATCGTGAACCCGGCGAACCTGTCCCTCTGGATGTCGACCGGCGTTGGCGGCGAGATCAAGCGGGCCGGCGGTGACGCGATCGAGTTCGCCGCGGTCCGCCAGGCCCCGGTCCCGCTCGGCGGTGCGGTCGTGACCACGGCGGGGACGCTCGCGGCCCGGGCGATCATCCATGCCGTGTCGCTCGATCGCGACCGCCGGACCTCGGCCGAGGTGATCGACCGGGCCGTCCGGAGCGCGATGGCCCGAGCACGCGACATCCGCGTCCAGAGCGTCGCCTTTCCCGCGATGGGCAGCGGAGTCGGTGGCTTTCCGCTCGACGAATCGGCGCGGGTCACCGTCCGATCGGTTCGCGACGAGCTGCCCGCCTCACCGATGATCGAGCACGTGATCTTCGCGATGCGCGGTGCCGCCGCCTATCAGGCGTTCGAGACGGCGCTGGCGGTTCCCGAGGAGCCGAAGGGTCTCGAGGGGAAGCCCGCCGCCTCGCCGAAGAAGCCCAAGGGCCCGGTGCGGGCATGAGCTTCTCCTACGAACGGACGGACGAGCAGCGGGACGAGCTCGTCGAGCGCGTCGCGCGCGAGATCCAGATCCGCGGGCTGACGGCTCCAGCCGTCCATTTCCTCCAGGCGAGCCGCCCATACCGTCCGCTCGGGGCCAACGCGATGCTGTTTTTCGACCCGGTCCTCCGAGGGCTGTTCGGCGGGGAGGACGTGTTCGCGTCCGAGATCCTCGCGGACGACGCCGGGATCGAGCTGCTGATCGCACGGCTCGAGGAGATCGACGAGGAGATCACCTGGGACGCCTGAGCAGCTCCTGAGCGACGTCGATCCGCACGTTGCCGGAACGGCGGGGGCGGCCGGAGAGGGCTTGGGCCGATCGGCGATCAGCGTCGAAGGCGCGCCGTCCCCGGTAGCATGGTCCGGATGAGCGATCCTCGCGCATTCCTCGCGCTCGACCTCGGCGCCGCCACCTCGTCGGTCGCCCTGATCGGCCGGCTGGCCCATCGCTGGCGACTGCTCGGCTCGCTCTCCCTGCCGGCTCCCATCGATCCGAACGCGCTCGGTCGCGAGGTCGTCCGCCGGGCGATCAGCGCCGATCCGGGTCTGGCGACGGCGATCGGCCTGACGAGCGGGCAGGCGACGACGGCAGCCGGGGCGCCGCTGCCGATTGTGACCCTTCCCAGGCTCATCGCCCGGAGCGTCCGGCCGCAGACGATCCTCGTCTGCGCTGCGAACGACCGGGCGCGCGAGCCGTTTCTCGAAGCCGCCCGGATGACGGGCTGGCGGACGCGAGGCGCGACGCTCGATGGCTCGGATCCGATCGCCCTGACGTCGTCGCTCCTCGACGCCGAGGTGGACGTCGCCCTCGTCGGGGCCGGCGATCCGCCCGGTCCGGACGAGCGCCGGCACATGGAAGAGCTTGCGGCCATCGTGGCGGGTGCCGTCGCGCGGCGGCCCGAGCTGACGATCATCCTCGCGGGCGCGATGGCCGACCAGCTCGGCCGGCTCGAAGGCGTGGCGGCCGGCGACGGTCGTGGCGAGATCCTCCTCGGGCCTGCCCCGACCGCGGGTGATCCACCCGGATCCGCGCTCCGCGAGCTGCTCGACGACGTTCGGGGCGGCTCGAACGACCCGCGCCGCGCCGCGGGCCGCGCCGCCGGCGCGCTCGCGGATGTCCTGGACCGGCGCGTCGAGCTGATCGAGATCGGGTTCGAGGGCGGCCTCCGGGCGACCGCCAGCCCCGGCGTCAACGGCGGCGATCCGCCGACGACCGTCTCGATCGTGGCCGACGCGGCGCTCGTACCGGTCGACCCGGGCGACGCCACGGTGGACCGCGTCCTGTCGTGGACGACCCTCTCCCTCGATCGCCATCGTCTCCGCGATCGGCTGCGCGAGCTGCGCCTGTCGCCATGGGGCGGCGTCGCCGGCGACGGGGCCCGGCTCCGCCTCGCGGCGGCACGGGCGGCGATGTCGATCCTCGTCAAGGCGACCCCCGAGCAATCCGCCCTTCCGGCGCCGGACCTCGTGGTCGTCGCGGGTGGCGCCTTTGCCGCGGCACCGGGCCCGGCGATCGCCCTTGCCCTGGCAGACGTGATCCGCCACCCAGGGGTCGTGGCCGTCGCCTACGACCACGCCCGGCTGCTCGGCCCGCTCGGGATGATCCCCGATGGCGGCGAGCGGCGCCAGGCGATCTCGGATCTCGCGGACGACCTGCTCGCGCCGCTCGGCAGCGTCGTGATCCCGGGCGGAATTCGCGCGGGAACGAGTGCCGGAACGCTGACCGTGCACACGGGGACGGGTGCCAGTGAGACCGATCTCGTGCCCGGCGGCCTCGAGCTCGTCGACCTTCCACCCGGTGAAGTCGCGACCGCCGAGTTCCACTTCCGTGACATGGTCCGGCTGGGGACGCGCGGACGGCGGTTCGCCGTCGACGTCTCCGGCGGGCTCGGGGGATTGCTCGTCGATCTTCGCGACGTGCCCCTTCGCCTGCCGGACCGGCCGGAGCGCCGCCGCGAGCTGCTCGATGCCTGGCAGGAATCGCTGTGGATGAGCCGAGACCGATGAGCGACGCGCGATGACGATGTCGCTGCTGCCCGCCGAGGCCGGGCTCGACCTCGTCCACGCCCGGACCGTCCTCGACGGTCCGATCGAGGTGACCTTTCGGCTCGCGCCGGGTGACCGGCCCCTCGTCGTAGCCGGCGATACGATCGTGCCGGGCGGGGCCATCGCCGAGCGGCTGCGCGATGCACGGGTCGTCGAGCTGGCTCCGGGTGCGACCGAGCCCACGGCGCAGCCGGGTGACCGCTGGATGACGGTCGGGCAGCCGAGCAACCGCCTCCGCCGCGGGACGCGAGCCGAGTCCGGGGAGCTCCTGTACGAGCACGCCGGCCACTGGGCCCTCGCGGCCGGCAGTCACGCCGAGCCGATCGAGAGCCCCCTGACGGGCGTCATCCGCGACGTCCGACCGGGGATCGGGATTCGGGTCCGAGCCCAGGGTCGCGTGCTCCACGGCGTCGAGGCCCTCGGCGATCCGACGAGCGGCCGGCTGTCGCTCGGGAGCGAGGGAGGCGATCATCGTCATCCGTCCGGCGGCCTCCGCTCGACGTCGCTCGACGTCGGGCTGGCGGGCACGATCCTCGTCATCGGCTCGCGCGTCGATGCCGAGGCGCTGACGCGGGCTCGCGCGATGGGCGTGCGGGGGGTCGTCGTCAGCGGCCTCTCGGGCAAGGAGCGGCGCGACTTCCAGGCGTCGGAGGCGCGCCAGCGAGCCGCCCTTCATCGGCTGCCGCCGTTCGCCGTCCTCGTCCTCGACGGGGCGCTCCGCCGGCCGATCGCCGGTCCGATCGCCGCGGTCCTCGAGGGCCTCGTCGGCGCAACCGTCGCGATCGTGATCGATCCGCCCGCGCTGCTCTTCGATGAGCCCGGCCTCGAGGTCCCCCCGACGCCACCCGACCACGTCCGGGCCAGGGCCGGGGAGCACGCCGGTCGGGAAGGCCAATGGGCCGGGCTGGCCGGCGTGCGGCGATTTGCGGGCGGGACGTTCCTCGAGGCCGGCTGGGTCGTGTTCGGGGACGATCCGCCCCGGCCGGTGCCGCTCGCCGACCTCGAGCGGTTCGTCTGACGATGGC
>DATAQF010000260.1:0-4063 GCA_036264795.1 Candidatus Limnocylindrales bacterium
CGGCGTCGCCGCCGCGACCGCGATCGGCGAGACGACTGGCTGCGCCCGGTTCTCCGCCTCGTGCGGGGAGGTGTTCTCGCCCGGGATGTGGATCGTTCAGGTCGCGATCATCCTGCTCCTGCTCGCCGTGCCCCGCCTCGCGGCCTGGTCGGCGGTGGGCACGCTCGTGGCGCTCGCGACCGCCGTCCCGACGGCAGTCGTCCTGAGCGCAAGCGGTGGCTCGAATGCGCCGGAGACGAGCGCCGGCGTCCTCGTGGCCGTCCTCGGCCTCGCCTACGTCGCGGGTGTCGGGGCGGCCGTCGTCCATCGTTGGTGGCCCTCGGCCGCAGGGCGCCGCGTACCATGAGGGCGTGAGCCGCCGTCACGACGCCCACGACCTCTCGAGCGCGGCCCAGGAGTACCTCCTCGGCCTGCGGGTCATGGCCGGCGACGGGTCCCACGTCAAGGTGGCCCAGGTCGCGCGCCGGCTCGGCGTCTCCACCCAGGCCGCGAGCGAGATGTTCCGCCGGCTCGTCGCCGACGGGCTCGTTCGCCAGACCGACGGCCGGGACCTGATCCTGACGAGCGCCGGTCGCGCGGCCGCCGACACGATCTTCCGTCGTCATGCGCTCCTCGAATGGCTCCTCACGTCGGTCATCGGGCTCGGCTGGGCGGAATCCGACGAGGAAGCGGCTCGGCTCCAGGGGGCGCTGTCGCCGCGCGTCGAGGCGCGGCTCGACGAGATGCTCGGCCACCCGCAGACCTGTCCGCACGGCAACCCGATCGACGCCGAGACGGCGCGCCAGCGCCCCACCGGGACGCCGCTCAGCGAGGTCGAGGGCGGCCAGCGGGCGACGATCTACCGGATCACCGAGGAGGCCGAGGAAGATGCCGGGCTCCTCTCCTATCTCGAAGCGCGGGCCCTGACGCCGGGTGCCGCGATCACCGTCCTCGCCCGGTCCGAATCGCTCGATTCGCTGACCCTCGACGGGCCGCGCGGCCGGGCGACCCTGGGCCTTCGGCCGGCCTCGCTCGTCCATGTCCTGCCGGGCGACGCCGACCCGAGCCTCTTCCATCGGGTCCCGGCCCACTGACGATGAGTCCGGGCTCGCGGTAGGCTGCCGCCATGCCCGACCCCACCATCCGCGTTCGGATCGCGCCGAGCCCGACGGGTCCGCTCCACATCGGGACGGCCCGCACCGCGCTGTTCAACTTCCTGTTCGCTCGCCATGTCGGCGGGACGTTCATCCTCCGCATCGAGGACACGGACGTCGCCAGGGGCAGCGAGGCGTACGAGCGAGACATCCTCGAAGGGCTCGACTGGCTCGGCATTCCCTGGGACGAGGGTCCGGATCCGGCGGGCGGCGGCGACGTCGGGCCGTTCGGTCCGTACCGGCAGATGCAGCGGCTGGACCTCTACCGAGCCGCCGCGGACCGCCTCCTCGCCGCCGATCTCGCATACCCGTGCTTCTGCACGCCGGAGGAGCTCGCCGCCGATCGCGCGGCGCAGGAGGCGGCGAAGCTCCCGCCGCGCTACGTCGGGCGCTGCGCGCGACTGACACCCGACGAGCGAGCGGCTCGGCTCGCGGAGGGCCGCCGGCCGGTGACTCGGTTTCGCGTCCGCTCGGGCGTCGTGGGCTGGAACGACCTGGTTCGCGACCGCATCGAGATCGACACGGCCAACCTGGGGGGCGACTTCGTCATCCTTCGCGCCGACGGCACGCCGCTCTACCACTTCACCGTCGTCGTCGACGATGCGGCGATGGAGATCAGCCACGTGATCCGCGGCGAGGACCACGTCGGCAACACGCCGAAGCACATTCTCCTGTTCGAGGCCCTGGGCCATCCCGTGCCGGAGTTCGCCCATCTCCCGCTCATCCTCAACCCCGACGGGACGAAGATGAGCAAGCGCAAGGGTCAGACCGCGCTCGACGACTACCGGGCGGAGGGCTTCCTTCGCGAGGGTCTCGTGAACTACCTCGCCTATCTCGGCTGGAGCCCGGGCACGGAGGAGGACGTCCTGCCGCTTCACGAGATCGTCGCCCGATTCGACCTCGCCAAGGTCCACAAGGGCGGCGCCAAGTTCGATCGCGAGCGGCTCGAATGGCTCAACGGCCAGTGGATCCGGCGCCTGCCGCCCGACGAGCTGATCGACCGGCTCCGGCCCTTCCTGGAGCGGGCAGCGGCCGACGGTCGGATCGACCGTGTGCCGGACGACGAAGAGCTTCGGGCGCTCCTCCCGATCGTCCAGGAGCGGCTCCCGACGCTGGCCGCGATCGTCGATCTGGTGGGCTTCCTCTGGACGGACACGATCCGCGCCGACCGGACGACGCTCGTCCCGAAGCGATGGGACGCCGCGACCACGAGCGAGGCGCTGCTCGCCGCTCGCGAGCTGCTGAGGACGCATGACCAGGTGACCTGGGAGGCCGACGAGCTCGAGCCACCGCTCCGCGCGCTTGCCGAGAGCCACGGCTGGAAGGCCGGCGACCTCTTCATGGCGATCCGGGTCGCGGTGACCGGGCGGACGGCCACCCCACCGCTGTTCGACACGCTCGTGGCCCTCGGGCCGGAGCGGTCGCTCGCCCGACTGGACGCGGCGACCGAGGCGCTTGCGGAGCCGGCGTAGCGCCACGTCGCCAGACCGGAAAAATGGCGCGTTAACACGGCTCGCTACGATGATTGGCGAATGGCACGAACGATCCTCGTCGTGGAAGACGAGACGACCCTCCGCGAGACGCTGGTCGAGGCGCTCGAGGTCGAGGGATTCAAGGTGATCGCCGCCGCCGACGGGCGCGAGGCGCTCGTCCGGTTCCGGGCCGATCGACCCGATCTCGTCCTCCTCGACCTGATGCTGCCGGAGCTCTCCGGCATCGAGGTCTGCCGGATCATCCGGGCCGAATCCGGCGTCCCGATCGTCATGCTCACGGCCAAGGACTCCGAGCTCGACAAGGTCGTCGGGCTCGAGCTCGGCGCCGACGACTACGTCACGAAGCCCTTCAGTCTCCGCGAGCTGTCGGCGCGCATCCGGGGGCTCTTCCGCCGCTCCGAGCAGGTGACGGCGGGCGACGCCACCCCGGCCATCGTCGAGCTCGGTCCGGTCCAGGTCGATCTTGCCGGCCACCGGCTGCTGCGCGATGGCCAGCCGGTGGCGATCAAGCCGAAGGCGTTCGAGCTCCTCACGTTCCTCCTCCGCCATCCAGGCCAGGCGTTCACCCGCGACCAGCTCCTCGAGCACGTCTGGGGCTACGACTATGCCGGTGAGACGCGGACGGTCGACGTCCATGTCCACTGGCTCCGCTCGACCCTCGAGGACGACGCGGCGGCTCCGCGCTTCATCCACACGGTCCGCGGCGTCGGGTACGTGTTCCGCCGCCCGACCTGAGCTCCGACACTCGCTTCCACGCCCGACGTCCAGGCCAAGCGTTGACCGGCCGGACACGGACCGTTGATGACGGCAGCCCACCGTCGACACCATGACGATCGTCGCTCGCCGTGGACGCGTGGTGGCCGAGCCGCGCCGTCGCCCTCACGGCTTCGATCGGGTCACGGCCGCGGTTCCGCGAACCGAGATCTCCCGCGAGCTCGGGCGGATCGCGCTGGACGTCGTCCTCCACGCCCTCGATCCGGTCACGTTGCCGGCGCGCTGGTCGACCCGGGCGTTCGCCCGGGAGGTGGCGGAGATCCGGGCGCAGCTCGCCCCGATCCACTCACGGCGGAGCCTCGTCGAGTCGTTCGGACGTGAGGCGGCCGTCGCGGCCACGGTGACACCGTCGAGCGTGGACCCGGGCATTCCGCCAGGGCCTGTGCGCGTCGCCTACGCGATCCGCTGGCTCGAGCTCGGCGACGAGCGCCTCCGGCCGAGCTGGGATCTCTGGATCGGACGGCCGGTCCTGACCGAGTCGGCCGTTCCCGCGACCTCCGCCGCTCCGTTGACTCACAGCAACGGCGAGATCACCACATAGGCGATGGCGGCCGCGAGGGCCGAGGCCGGGATCGTCAGGATCCATGCGATCACGATGTTGCCGGCGATGCCCCATCGGACGGCCGAGAGGCGGTCGCTCGAGCCGACGCCGATGATCGCGCT
>DATAQF010000310.1:0-8920 GCA_036264795.1 Candidatus Limnocylindrales bacterium
CGGATCATCTTCGAGCTCAAGGAGAAGGTCGCCGCCGCGGGGATCGCGGCCTCGACCGCCAGCGGCGCGGTTGCGGGCGGCGGAGCCACCGAGGGCGAGGTCGTGGCGGCCCTTCAGGCGCTCGGGTACTCGCTCGCGGAGGCCCGCGACGCCTCGCACGCGGCGCTCGTGAACGCGACGATCGGCGGCACGCTCGAGGACCGGGTCAAGGCGGCGCTGCGGAGCTTGCTCCGCGAGTAGGGACCGGAGGCGCCGTCGACCGGGACCCGATCGCCTCAGGGGCGATGGCCCGCGAGGGCTTCGCCGTGGATGCCGCGCGGATCGATCGACGCGCGACCCGGTCGGGCGGCGATGTCGGCGAGGGACTCCTGGTCGAGGATCTCGAGCATCGAGTCGCGCACGTCGAGCATCACGTCCCGAAGCGGGCACGTCGCCTCATCCGGACACGAGCATCGTCCGTAGTAGCGGAGGCTCACGCAGGGCAGGGGTGCGAGCGCACCGTCGAGGAGTCGGATGACCCGGCCGACCGAGACCGTCGCGGGATCGAGCGCCATCGCATATCCGCCATGGGCGCCGAGCGTCGTCCGGACGACGCCGCCGTGCTTGAGCGTCGACATGATCTGCTCGAGAAACTTCGGCGGCAGGTTGTTCCGCTCGGCGAGGGCTGCGAGCGCGTGAGGCCCCTCGTCGTCGTGGCGGACGAGGTCGATGAGGGCCCGGATGCCGTACTCGGAGCGGCGTGAGAGTCGCATGGCCGCCCATTCTCGCAGAACTCCTACCCGGACAGTGGGGATTCGGGGCGGGCCACGGCGCCGCGCCCACCCGACCAGGGGCGATAGAACATCCGTGCGAAACGGCGGCCAGCGTGGTAGATTCCGGCCGATGACCGACGACCTCTCGCGGATCCTCGCGCCGGACCTCGTCGACGACACGGATCGAGTTGTCGAGGGCGCCCTTCGACCGCGAACGCTCGACGAGTACATCGGCCAGCGCGAGGTCAAGGCGAACCTGTCGGTGCTGCTCTCCGCGGCGAAGGGGAGGGGAGAGGCAGCGGACCACGTCCTCCTCTACGGGCCGCCCGGGCTCGGCAAGACGACCCTCGCGACGATCATCGCCCGCGAGCTCGGCGTCAACGTTCGCTACACGAGCGGTCCCGCGGTGGAGCGAGCCGGTGACCTGGCGGCGATCCTGACCGCGCTCGAGGAGCGCGACGTCCTCTTCATCGACGAGATCCATCGGCTCAACCGCGCGGTCGAGGAGATCCTCTACCCGGCGATGGAGGACTACGCCCTCGACGTGATGATCGGCAAGGGGCCGAGTGCCCGGAGCCTTCGGCTCAGCCTCAAGCCGTTCACGGTGGTCGGCGCGACGACACGGGCCGGACGGATCTCGAGCCCGCTCCGGGACCGGTTCGGGGCGACGTACCGGCTGGACTTCTACGAGGAGCCGGACCTCACGGCGATCGTCGACCGGTCAGCACGGATCCTCGACGTTCCGATCGACGACGCCGCGGCGCGCGCGATCGCCCGGCGTGGGCGGGGAACGCCGCGGATCGTGAACCGGCTGCTGAAGCGAACCCGCGACCATGCCCAGGTCCACGGCGACGGCCGTGTCGACGAGGCGACCGCCACTGCGGCGATGCGCCAGATGGAGATCGACGACGAGGGCCTCGACTCGACCGACCGGAAGCTCCTGGCGGCGATCGTCCAGAAGTTCGCGTCGGGTCCGGTCGGCGTCCAGGCACTGGCGGCGGTGCTGTCCGAGGAGGTCGAGACGATCGAGGACGTCTACGAGCCGTTCCTGCTGCGGCTCGGGTTCCTCGATCGGACGCCGCAGGGCCGGATCGCGACGGAGGCCGCGCGAGTCCACCTGGCCAGGCTCGGTTACGAGATCCCGCCGCCGCGACGGGGCGAGGCCGACATGCCGAGCCTCTGGGACGACACGGGCGCGGCAGACGCGACCGCCGGGGATCGTTGACGGGCGCCGCCACCTTCACCGTCGATGTCCCGCCGCCGGCCGATGGCTCGACCCAGGGACGGGCCGGCCGTCTCGAGCTGACCCATGGGGTCGTCGAGACGCCCCAGTTCATGCCGGTCGGCACGAACGCGACCGTCAAGGCGCTCGACCCCGGGGATCTCGTCGAGGTCGGGGCCTCGATCATCCTCTCGAACACGTACCACCTGTACCTCCGGCCCGGCCACGAGCGCATCGCGCGGCTCGGCGGGCTCCACCGCTTCATGTCGTGGGATCGCCCGATCCTGACCGACTCGGGCGGGTTCCAGGTCGTCTCGCTCGGCGACCTGCGGGTCGTCGACGAGGATGGGGTGACGTTCCGCAGCCACCTCGATGGCTCGACGCACCGGTTCACGCCGGAGCTCGCGACGGGCGTGCAGCAGGCGCTCGGATCCGACATCGCCGTCGCGTTCGACCAGCCGGTGTTTCCGAGCTCGGAGCGGTCCGTCGTGGCCGACGCCACCGAGCGAACCCACCGCTGGGCGGAGCGCTCGCTACGCGCCCACGATCGGCCCGACCAGGCGCTGTTCGGGATCGTCCAGGGTGGGCTCGAGCCCGATCTGCGTGCGGGCAGCGCGCGGTACATCGCGTCGCTGCCGTTCGATGGGATCTGCCTCGGTGGTCTCGCCGGCGATGAGACGCCGGCCCAGCGCGCGGCGACGATCGAGATCGCGGTCGGGGAGCTCGCCGACGACCCGCGACCCCGGTATCTCATGGGTCTCGGGTCGCCCGCGGACCTGCTCGAGGCGGTTCATCGGGGAGTGGACCTGTTCGATTCCGTCCTGCCGGCGCGGGTCGCCCGGAATGGCCAGCTGTGGGTTCCGGGTGGCCGCCTGAACCTCATGAACAAGCGCTTTCTCGACGATCCGGAGCCGGTCCAGGCCGACTGCCCGTGCCTCCTGTGCCGGTCGTTCTCGCGGGCCTATCTGGCCCATCTGCTGAGGGCTCGGGAGCTCCTCGCCTACCGGCTTGCGACTTGTCACAACCTGACCTTCACCCTAGACTTCATGGCCAGGGTCCGCGCCGCTCTGAGGTCCGGAACCTTCCCCGCTGAACTGCCGGAGCTCGCGCTGCGCGCAGGCCGGCCAAGCGGCAGTGCAGTCGCGGAGAAGTCCGCGTGAATGACCACTCGGTAGCCTGCGTCCCAACGCGGAGGAGCATGGATGGGCTCGCGAGATCGTCCCCACCGCGAAGCGAAGAAGAAGCCGAAGGACAAGTCGGGCCAGCCGAAGCTGACGTCGCTCTCGGAGCCGCCGCCCCAGCAGGCGGAGCTGATCCGGAAGCCGCGCAAGGAAAAGCCGGTCCGCGAAGAGGAAGAGACCGACGAGGGTTGACCATCCGAGGTCTCGCCCGGGAGCTTGACCTGTCGGCACAGAGACGGATCGACAGGAGCGTGACGAACCCATGGCGTTGACCGGAGAGCGGACGGCGGACGAGCGCAACGGCGGCGACCGCGCTGCGGAGCGGGCGAACGCGGAGCGTGGCAAGGCGGTCTCGGCCGCGATCCTCGCGATCGAGAAGCAGTTCGGGACCGGCTCGATCATGAAGCTCGGGTCGAACTCGATCCAGGCGATCGACGTGATCCCGACCGGCTCGATCGCGCTCGATCTTGCGCTCGGAGTCGGCGGCATCCCGCGCGGACGGATCACGGAGATCTTCGGGCCTGAGTCCTCGGGCAAGACGACGATCTGCCAACACGTCATCGCGGAAGCCCAGCGTCGTGGCGGAGTGGCCGCGTTCATCGATGTCGAGCACGCGCTCGACCCGGCCTATGCCCGGGCCTGCGGGGTCGACGTGGATGAGCTCCTCGTGAGCCAGCCCGATACGGGCGAGCAGGCGCTCGAGATCACGGAGACCCTGATCCGCTCGGGCGGCATCGACTGCGTCGTCGTCGACTCCGTCGCCGCGCTCGTGCCGCGGGCGGAGATCGAAGGCGAGATGGGCGACAGCTTCGTCGGCATCCAGGCGCGGCTGATGAGCCAGGCGCTGCGAAAGCTGACCGGCGCCGTCTCCCGATCGCACACGTCCCTGATCTTCACGAACCAGCTCCGAGAGAAGATCGGCGTGATGTTCGGCAACCCCGAGACGACGCCCGGCGGCCGCGCCCTGAAGTTCTATGCCAGCGTCCGGCTCGATATCCGGCGGATCGAGACGATCAAGACCGGCACCGAATCCGTCGGCAACCGCGTCCGGATCAAGGTCGTGAAGAACAAGGTCGCGCCGCCGTTCCGGGTGGCCGAGTTCGACGTGATGTACGGCGAGGGCGTGTCGAAGGAAGGCGGACTGCTCGACGTCGGCGTCGCGATGAGCGTCGTCAGCAAGACCGGAGCCTGGTTCACGTTCGAGGAGACGCGCCTGGGACAGGGCCGCGAGGCGTCGAAGGACTTCCTCCGGGCGAACAAGGACGTGGCCGACGTCATCGAGAGCCGGATCCGCGGCAAGATGAGCGAGGTCGAGCTGCCGGTCGAGGGCATTGCCGAGGCCGAGTGACGGTGGCGGGCGCGCGGGGATCCGGACGCGGCGAACGCACGGAGCGTCCGTCGCCGGCCGAGCGACGGGAGCGGCGGGCTGCGGTCGATGACCCCGCCGTCGTCCTCGAGGCCGCGGCGCGCTTTCTCGAGGTTCGCGGGCGATCCGTCACCGAGGTCCGGAGACGGCTCGGTCAGGCCGGCTACCGGCCGGCTCTCGTCGAAACGGCGATCGAGCGGCTGACCGAGCTGGGCATGCTCGATGACACCCAGTTCGCGCGGACCTGGATCGAGTCCCGCGATCGGGCGCGGCCGCGCGGCGAGATCGCGCTGCGCCGCGAGCTGGCACTGAAGGGCATCGAGCGGAGCGTCGTCGATGAGCTGCTCGACGAGCGGCGCGATGCCGGCGCCGCGGATGGCGGTGTCGACCTTGCGGCCGCGGAACGGCTGCTTGCGCGCCACGAGCGGACGCTTGCCCGCGAGACGGATCCGCGCAGCCGCCGGCGGAAGGCCTATGCGCTGCTCGCCCGAAACGGCTTCTCGCCGGAGGTCGCCGCCTCGACGGCGTCGCGGGTGGCCGCGGGCGATGACGGCCCCGAGGAAGCGGCCACGGACTGAGTCGCCGGCCGTCTACGGGCTGCCCGTCCGGCTGCCACCCGTTTCGCGGCCGGTCCCGCTCGTCGCGGTGTAGGCTACGCCGCAGACACAACAGCGCCGCCCGAGCGGCGTGACTCAGGCAAGACCCGGCGCGCGTCACCGCCCACGACCGGCCCATCGGTCGATGTCGCCGATTCCGACGTGACGGCGCCGCTCAGCGATCGTGATCCTCCGGCCGCACCCGGTCGGACGGGAGGTACAGATGGAGACACCGATCGTCGTCGCGGTGGCGCTCGTCGCCGCGGTCGGCGGAGCCGTGCTCGGCATGGTCGTCCGTGGGATGTTCGCGTCCCAGTCGATGAAGGCGGCCAGTGCCGAAGCTCGCCGGATCGAGGCCGAGGCCCGCGCCCGCCAGAAGGAGCTGATCCTCGAGGCGAAGGACGAGAAGCTCCGGATGCAACGCGAAGCCGAGGACGAGGCACGCACGCGACGCAACGAGCTCTCGTCCCTGGAGCGTCGGCTCCTCCAGCGCGACGAGCAGCTCGATCAGCGGACGGACATGCTCGAGCAGCGGGACCGGAAGCTTCTCGAGCGGGAGCGCGATCTCGACAAGACCCGCGAGGAGCTCGCCCGCGCGCACCAGGAGCAAGTCGAGGCGCTCGAGCGCGTCAGCGGCGTCTCCGCGGACGACGCCAAGGGACTCCTGCTCGAAGCCGTCCGTGAGGAGGCGGAGCACGACGCGGTCAAGCTCGCCCGCTCGATCGAGCGACGCGCCCGCGACGAAGCGGACGAGAAGGCGCGCGACATCGTGATCACCGCGATCCAGCGCGTCGCCGCGGACCACACCGCCGAGCACACGGTCACGGTCGTCCACCTGCCGAACGACGAGATGAAGGGCCGGATCATCGGCCGCGAGGGCCGCAACATCCGGGCCCTCGAGCAGGCCACGGGCGTCGATCTGATCATCGACGACACCCCTGAGTCGGTCGTGCTGTCGGGGTTCGATCCGGTTCGCCGTGAGGTCGCCCGGGTCGCGCTGACGAAGCTCATCGGCGACGGCCGAATTCACCCCGGGCGGATCGAGGAGGTCGTCACGAAGGCTCGCGCCGAGGTGGACCTGATCATCCGACAGGCCGGTGAGACGGCTGCCTACGAGGCCGGCGTGCCCGGCCTTCCTCCGGAGCTCATCAAGCTCCTCGGCCGGCTCAAGTACCGCACGTCCTATGGGCAGAACGTGCTCAACCACGTCGTCGAGACGAGCCGTCTCGCCGCCGTCATCGCCGCCGAGATCGGGGCGGACGTCCAGATCGCGAAGACCGGCGGTTTGCTCCACGACATCGGGAAGGCCGTCGACCACGAGATCGAGGGTCCGCATGCCGCGATCGGCGCCCAGATCGCCCTTCGGAACAACCTTTCGCCGAAGATCGTGAACGGGATCGCGGCTCATCACCAGGAGGTCGAGTACACCTGTCTCGAGTCGCCGATCGTGCAGATCGCCGACGCGATCAGCGCCTCCCGACCCGGCGCCCGCGGCGAGACGATGGACGCCTACGTCAAGCGGCTCGAGGATCTGCAGGCGATCGCCGACAGCTTCTCGGGCGTCGAGCGCTCGTTCGCGGTCCAGGCCGGGCGCGAAGTCCGGATCCTCGTCCGACCGGAGGAGATCGACGACCTGACGGCGACGCGGCTCGCCCGCGACATCGTTCGGAAGATCGAGGAGCAGCTGACCTACCCCGGCCAGATCAAGGTGACGGTCATCCGCGAAACGCGAGCGGTGGAATACGCGAAGTGAGCCGACGGCCGACGCGCGGCTGGCTTCTCACACGACTTCCCATCGCGATCGTCCGACCTGTTGGCGACTCCTGACCGCTGTCCGATCAGACCGCTGATCGCGCATCCGCGAGACGCTGGCCCAACAGGCGCGGCGTAGGGTCCGAATCCAGGCGGGAGCGCTTCGACACGCGGTCCGATTCCATGGCCGCCGGGATCGCGTCGAGCCACTGGCGGACCCGACCCGCCCGATGGTTTGAGGGGTATGGTCATGCGCCGTCTCGCGATCGCGTCGGTCTCGCTTCCGTTGGCACTGCTGCTCGCCGCGGCTCCGGTTCTCGCCGATACGGGCCCGGGCGGCAGCGGGACGAACTTCTTCAGCGGTTCGTCGAGCTGCGCGACGAGCGGCAGCCGTCAGGTCTGCACGGACACCAGCCTGAACGTCGGGCCGAACGGCGACGGGACCTCGTTCGGCTGCCTCGACGTCTTCTCATACGCGATCTCGAACACCGGCCGGTTCACGTTCATCTCGGAGCGTATCGGTTGCAATGCGAACGTGAGCCTGACCGTCGGAAGCGACTACTCAGTGACGTTCCCCGCGACCGACTTCTCGATGCAGACGTGCGCGGCCCACAAGCGCCAGTGCTCGGGTTCGACCACGTCGACCGTGTCGGCCAGCGACACCGTCGTCGGTGACATCACGACGACGACGACCCGCTCGACGACCGTCTCGGGCAACTGCACGACGAAGACGACGAGCACCGAGACCTCGGCGAACCTCGCCGGCTCGATGACGATCGATGGCTCGAGCCTCGCCCAGGACGGCTTCCTCGACATCCTGAAGCTGAGCCAGACGACCCGCTGCAGGTAGGTCGCGGACTCGCAACCCCAGCGACAGAGCCGCGCCCCTCCGATCGAGGAGCGCGGCTCGGTTCATCGAAAAGGGTGAGCCGCGTCCCAGAAACCGGGACGCGGCTCAATGAGTGCCCTGAGTCCGGTGGACGGTTGGAACATCGAGGGCTCCACACCAGACCCCGATATGAACGACTCCGATCCCGTGACGGGAGGCGGATTGTCGGGGACGGGCGGTGCCGGAAGCAACTAGGTCGATCGCCCTAGGACGATCGTCATGGGACCCGGACGCGCCATGCCGCGCCCTGCGGTGGTCGGGTATCGTCCGCGGGTGGCAGATCGCACCCCGAATCCGACCGACGGCCCGATCGGCCGAACCCGCCCCGGCAACCCGGCGAATGGCAACGCGCCTCGGCCCCCCGGAGCCTGTCGGGTCCTGATGATCGGCGACATGATCGGGAAGCCTGGGCGCGCGGCGGTCGAGGAGCTCCTGCCGGCGCTCCGCGACGAGCGCGGCATCGACTTCGTGACCGCGAACGGCGAGAACGTCGCCGGCGGGATGGGCCTGACGCCCGCGACCGCCGATCTGCTGTTCGCCGCCGGCGTCGACGTGATCACCTCCGGCAACCACATCTGGGACAAGCGCGAGATCTATCCCTACCTCGACGAGAACGATCGCGTCCTTCGCCCGCTCAACTACGGGACCACGGGCGTGCCGGGACGGGGGTGGGGCACCTACCAGGCGCTCGATGGCACCGACCTCGCGGTCATCAACCTCCAGGGCCGGACGTACATGCAGCCGATCGAGAATCCGTTCACCGACGCCGACGAGCTGCTCGACGAGGCCTCGGAGCCGCTGCCGCCCGTTCGCCTCGTCGACTTTCACTGCGAGCTGACCTCGGAGAAGAATGCGCTCGGGCTCCATCTCGATGGTCGGGTCAGTGCGGTCGTCGGGACCCACACCCACGTCGTCACGGGCGACGAGCGAATCCTCCCGGGCGGCACCGCGTACCAGACCGACCTCGGGATGACCGGTCCGATCTGGAGCGTGATCGGTTTCGACCCGCGAACGGTCCTGCCGCGGTTCATCAACGCGCTCCCGACCCGCTTCGAGGTCGGTGAGGGGCCGGTCATCTTCAACGCCGCGCAGATCGACATCGATCCCGCCACCGGCCGCGCGCTCGCCATCGAGCGGATCGCGCGACTCGTCGAAGGTTAGA
>DATAQF010000005.1:0-15423 GCA_036264795.1 Candidatus Limnocylindrales bacterium
CTCGACCTGACCGTCCGGCGACGCGGCGGCGCCCGCAGCGCCGGCCGGAGGCCGGTTTCGGGCGGTCATGGCACGATGCGAGCGTGAGCGACCGGGCCATCTCGCGGCGAGAGCTGCTCCGCGCCGCCGGACTCGGCGGGGTCGCCCTCTTCCTGGCGGCATGTGGATCCTCGAAGGAGAGTCCGACTCCCTCGAGCGGCAGCTCGGTGACGTTCCCTGCGAGCCCGACGCCGGCCGTTGAGCGTCCTTCTCCGTCCGTGACGGCACCGTCGACTCCCGCGTCCGCCGCTCCCGGCCTCACCCTGCGCCAGAAGATCGCCGGGTTGATCGTCGTCGGATTTCGAGGATCGGCCCTCGCCCAGGTCCCCTGGCTGCGGACGGCCCTTCACGAGACGGGACTCGGCGGGGTGATCCTCTTCGACCGGGACCAGATCACGGGCGCCCAGCGCAACGTTCGATCGCCGACCCAGGTCGCGACCCTCGTCCGCGACCTGCGTGCGGCGGCCGGCGACCGCACCATCCTCGTCGGCGTCGACCAGGAGGGCGGCATCGTCACCCGGCTCTCACCCGTCCACGGATTTCCCCCTGTGGTGTCGGAGGCGGACATCGGGCGAGGCACGGTGGTGAGGGCGCGAACCTGGGGCCGCGGGATCGCC
This sequence comes from Candidatus Limnocylindrales bacterium, assembly GCA_036264795.1. GTDB lineage: Bacteria > Chloroflexota > Limnocylindria > Limnocylindrales > CSP1-4 > CF-46. The sequence continues at coordinate 657 of DATAQF010000005.1, forward strand.
CGGACGCTGTCGACCGCCGGGATCAACCTGAACTTCGCGCCGGTCGTCGACTTGAACGTCAACCCACGCTCCCCGGCCATCGGCGCGCTCGACCGTTCGTTCTCGGCGGATCCGAACGTCGTCGTCGAGATGGCGACCGCGGAGATCGAATCCCATCGGGCGGTCGGGGTTCGAACCACCCTCAAGCACTTCCCGGGCATCGGCAGCTCGACCGCGAATACCGACTTCGGCGTCGCCGACGTCACGCGGACCTGGACCCGACGCGAGTTGGAGCCTTTTCAGCGCCTGATCCAGGCTGGGACCGCCGACGTGATCATGGCCGGGCACGTCGTCAACGGCCAGCTCGACGCCGCGCATCCCGCCTCGCTGTCCAAGGCGGTCGTCACCGACCTGCTGCGGGGCGAGCTCGGATGGACGGGGCCGGTCGTCACCGACGACCTCCAGGCCGCGGCCATCGACACGGCCTTCGGATTCGACGAGGCGATCGCGCTCGCGCTCGAGGCCGGGAACGACCTGCTGCTGCTCGCCAACCAGCAGCGCTACGACCCGCGGATCGTCGGGACGGCGATCGACGCCGTGGTCGCCGCGGTCAAGGCAGGCCGGATCGCCGCGACGAGGATCGACGAGGCGTATGCCCGAGTCCGAGCGCTCGCGCCCTGAGCGAGCTGGTCAGGACGCTTCGGTCGCGGGCGGGATGTTCTGGTTGCGATGGAAAAGGTTCGTCGGGTCGTAGCGACGCTTGATCTGGGCGAGCCGGTCCCAGGTCGGGCCCGGATACGCCTCCCGGATCCGTTCCGCTCCTTCATCGGCGACGAAGTTCACGTAGGCGCCCTGGTCCTCCTGACGAAGGTCGGCCGCGAATGCATCGAGCCACGGCTCGTGGGGTGGGAGCTCGGCGAGATCGCTGACCAGCGCCGCCAGGTTCACGAGGATCCGGCTCGAACGATGGGCAAAGGCCGTCGCGTCGGCGGGGACCCGGGCCATCGCTCCGCCGAGGACGCGGAGCTGGGCGACCGCCATCGTGGCGTTCGTGGTCCGCACGTGTTCCTCGAGCCGCTCGATGATCAGCGCGGCGACGTCGCGGTCGATGCGGTCGAGGAACATCGTCCGGCCTGCGGCAACGGGGTGGTAGTCCGGATTGTCCGGCGGGTACATCTCGGGGTAGGGAATCGGACGAAGCAGGTCGGCGAGCGGCGTCGCCAGCGATCGGAACGGCTCGAGGGCACGTTGACCCGCCTCGTTGTCGCCGGCGAAGGCCATCAACGCGAACACGACGAGCTTGCCGTGCTCCGGCTCGGGGACGAAGGGCAGCGGCGGGCAGGGCATGACGTTTGCGATCGTCGAGAGCTCCTCCGGAGCGGCTTCGGCCAGTGCGATGAAGCCGGCCAGGACGTCCGGGGTGGCCGGCAGGATCAGCATTCCGCCAACGACCCCGTCCAGATGCTGGAGCGCGTACTGGAATCGGGTCACGACCCCGAAATTGCCGCCGCCGCCACGGATTGCCCAGAACAGGTCGGGGTGGCTGTCGGCGTCGGCGCGGAGCAGCTCGCCGTCCGCGGTGACGACGTCGGCCGCAAGCAGGTTGTCGATCGTGAGGCCGTGCTTCCGCACGAGGTACCCCACGCCGCCGCCGACCGTGATGCCTCCGATGCCGACCGAGCCCGTATCCCCGAAGCCGATGGCCAGATCGTTCACCGCGACCGCGGTCGTGAGCTCTCCGGCGGTCAAGCCGGCCTCGGCCCAGACGGTGCGACCGTCGACGTCGACGTCGATTCCCTTCATGTCGGTGAGGTCGAGGACGATCCCGCCGTCGACCGTGCCGTGCCCGGCGGCACTGTGACCGCCGCTCCTGACGGCCAGCTCGAGGCCGCTCTCGCGCGCCAACGCGACGACCGCGGCGACGTCGGCGGCATTCGCCACGCGGACGATCACCGCCGGTCGGTCATCCGGACCCGCGTACATCACCGTTCGGGCACGGTCGTAGTCGGCATCGTCGGGAGCGATCACGCGCCCGGCGAACCGGCCGGACAGATCGGCAATCGAGAGGGCGGCAGCGGTCGAGTGCGGCACGTTCGTCTCCTGGAGCGTTCAGCGAGGTTCTCGAAGGGTCAGACCGGAGACGGAGCCGAAAGTCATCGGAATGACCCGCGATCGCCGGCGCGGGTAGGATGGTCCGGATGAGTGAGGTCCTGCTGCCCGTCGCCGAGCCACCCCCGCATCCCGAGAGCGGCCCGTCACTCGATGCGCGTCTCGAGGCCCACCGCGTCGAGCTCACGGGCTACTGCTACCGGATGCTCGGCTCAGCCTTCGAGGCCGAAGACGCAGTCCAGGAGACGTTCATCCGGGCGTGGCGCGGCTTCGATCGGTTCGAAGGGCGCTCCAAGATCCGATCCTGGCTCTATCGCATCGCCACGAATGTCTGCCTCGACATGCGCGGGGCCAGCCAGCGGCGGGCACTCCCGATCGACCTGTCGCCCGCCCAGACGGCCGATCAGGCCCTCGGGACACCGCTTCCGGAGACCGCCTGGATCGAACCTGTCCCGGACGACCGCGCGATCGTGTCCGGCGGCGATCCGGCGGATGTGGCCGTTGCCCGCGAATCGATCCGGCTGGCGTTCGTGGCGGCCCTTCAGCACCTGCCGCCGCGCCAGCGGGCGGTCCTGATTCTCCGCGAGGTCCTCCGCTGGAAGGCCGACGAGGTCGCCGAGCTCCTGGAGACGAGCGTTCCCTCCGTCAACAGCGCCCTCCAGCGCGCGCGGGCGACGCTCGCGTCGCGCGACATCGCCAACGACGATGCGCCGAGCCGCCTCGACGCCGATCACGAGGCGCTCCTCGCCCGCTACGTGGCGGCATTCGAGCAATACGACATGGATGCGCTCACGAGCCTGCTCCATGCCGACGCGAAATGGTCGATGCCGCCGTACGAGCTGTGGCTGCAAAGCCATGAGGACGTGCGCAAGTGGTGCCTGGGCCCGGGTATCGGCTGCCGCGGCTCACGGCTGATCGCGACGATGGCCAATGGCTCGCCCGCGTTCGGTCAGTACAAGCCCGCTCCCGGTGGCGGCTGGGAGCCGTGGTCCCTGCAGGTCCTCGACATCGCGGGCGATCGCCTCGACGGAATCACCTTCTTCCTCGATACCCAGCGGTTCTTCCCGCTGTTCGGGCTGCCGCCGCGGATCGAGGCCTGATCCCGGCGCTGTCCCAATCCGGTTCAACGTCGAACGGCAGCACGTCGTCGAGGCCGAGGACCGCAAGAAGCTCTCCGAGGCCCGAGGACGACGCCTCGAAGCGAAGGGACACGCCGAGCCGTCGGGCCGTGAGGGCCAGTCGCGCGAGCGCATCGACCGAGGGCAGGTCCGCCCGAAGGTCGACGAGCTCGACCACCTCGCCGCGAATCCATGCAGGGCCCCGGTCGCCGAGCAGGACGACGGCCGCCTCGCACAGCGCGGACACGTCCGCGGCCTCGATCGGTCCCCGGATGACGAGCCGGCCGCCCCGTCGATCGAGCGGCGGCGCACGCTCGCCGCGGACGCGGGGTGCGGCTGGCTCGGGCAATCCCGCGGGGCCTCCGTCGCTTCGGATCTGTACCCCGTTGACGGCGTCTGCCGCTGAAACTCATCGGTCCGATGGCACGGCGTCGACGATGCGGGCCGCTCGATCCTCGAGATACAGCCGTTCAGGGAGGCTCGTCGTCCGGCGACCCGCGACGAGATAGGCCTCCCTTGCCGCGGCTCGCTCGCCGGCCATCTCGAGGAGGTGGGCCCGCACCGCGTCGAGCCGGTGGTGCCCGGCCATGCGGTCGTCTCCCTGGAGCGTCCCGAGGATCTCCAGCCCCGCCCGAGGCCCGTCGACCATCGCGACCGCAACCGCCCGGTTGAGCGTGACCATCGGATTCGGCGCGAGACCCTCGAGCAGGTCGTAGAGCGCGACGATCTGGCGCCAGTCGGTGTCCTCCGCCCGCGATGCCTCGTCGTGGACGGCGGCGATCGCCGCCTGGACCTGATACGGACCGAGCCGCGTTCCGGCAAGGGACTCACTGATCAGCCCGACGCCCTCACGGATCGCGCCGCGGTCCCAGCGGGCACGGTCCTGCTCGGCGAGAGGAACGAGGCGGCCGTCCGTCCCGGTACGCGCGCGCCGCCGCGCGTCGGTCAGGAGCATGAGCGCAAGGAGTCCCGCCACCTCACCGTCGTCCGGGAGCAGGCGGCGCAGGTCGCGGACGATCCGGATCGCTTCGGCGGTCAGCTCGGGCCGCTGGAGATCCTGTCCGGAGCTCGACGTATAGCCCTCGTTGAAGATCAGGTACAGGACGTGGAGGACGACGCCGAGCCGTGCGGCACGCTCGGGTTCGGGCGGCATCGCGAACGTTGCGCCGGCGGCCTTGATGCTCTGCTTCGCGCGGCTGATGCGCTGGGCCATCGTCGCCTCGGGCACGAAGAATGCCTGCGCGATCTGGGCCGTGGTCAGTCCGCCGACGGCTCGCAGCGTGAGCGCCACCTGGGACGCCGGCGAGAGGGCCGGATGACAGCACAGGAACAGGAGGGTGAGCGTGTCGTCCTCGTCGGACGCGAGACCCTCGTCCGCGGCGGGGGCCACCATCTCGATCGGCGGGAGCAGCGCCGCGGCCGCGCTCTCGCGGCGGGCGCGAGCCAGGTCGCTGCGGAGCTGGTCCGTGAGCCGGCGCGAGCCGACGGTGATGAGCCAGCCGCGAGGATTGTCCGGAACGCCCTGGACGGGCCACTGGGTCGCGGCCGCGACGAGGGCCTCCTGGACAGCGTCCTCCGCCGTTGCGAACGTGCCGAAGCGGCGGGTGAGGGCGGCAAGGACCTGCGGCGCGAGATCGCGGAGCAGGCCCTCGACGTCGGCCGCGGTCACATCTCCATGCCGGAGAGGTCCATGAGCTCGCGGACCTCGACCGTGTCGTATTCCGCGACCGGCGACGCCACCTGGAGCGCTCGATCGAGGCTGTCCACGTCGATCGCCCAGACGCCGGCCAGGAACTCCTTCGCCTCGCCGAACGGCCCGTCCGTCACAACCGGCACGCCGTTCCGAGTGCGAATGGTCTTCGCGGCGGTCGGATGGGTCAGGCCGTCGACGCGGATCAGCTCACCCGAATCTCGGAGCTCCTTGAGCACCGTGTTGTGGACCCCGAGCGCGCGGTCGCGCTCTGCCGCGGGCATCTCCGCCCAGGTCGTGGGATTGCTGTAGATCAGGACGACGTACTTCATTGCGGCACTCCAGCTGGTCGGGCCCGGAACGGGCGCCGTTCATCAACAACGTCGGAGCGGCGGCGCGGCTCTCGACATGCTACGGCCGCGATGTCGAAACGCCGGGACCGGCTCCGACCACTCGCTGAACGGCAGGCTGAGCGAGAATGCAGGCGAGGCCGTCAGGTCACGGAGGATGAAGATGCGCTTCCACACGACGATCCTGCAGGCCGGGAAGACCGCGACCGGCATCCATGTCCCCGATGAGGTGGTCGACGCCCTTGGAGCCGGGCGGCGCCCGCCCGTCCGCGTGACGATCAACGGATTCACGTATCGAAGCACGATCGCGGTCATGGGCGGCGATTACATGGTCGGCGTCAACGCCGACAATCGGGCGGGGGCCGGCGTTGCCGGGGGCGACGAGGTCGACGTCGACATCGAGCTCGATACGGCTCCTCGCGAGGTCCCTGTCCCGGCCGACTTCGCGTCTGCTCTCGACGCCGAGCCCGAGGCCCGCCGCACCTTCGAGGGACTGTCGAACACCAACAAGGGCTGGCACACCTCGCAGATCGAGGGAGCCAAGACCGACGACACCCGGCAGCGCCGCATCGCCCGTTCCATCGAGGCGCTGCGCCAGGGTCGAATTCGCTGAGGCATGTGGGCGATGTCGAGAACGCCTCGCTCGCTCCGACCTCCATGCGAGAGCGCCCGGAGACGGCGCCGAAAGGAGACCTGATGAACCAGTCAACCTCGACCCTGGACCACGTCACCTCGAAGGATGGGACGAGGATCGGATTCGACCGGCTCGGCACCGGTCCGGCCGTGATCCTCGTCAGCGGCGGATCCGTCGATCGCGGCTCGAACGCCGGCGTTGCCGCCATGCTCGCCCCCGACTTCACGGCCTACAACTACGATCGGCGCGGCCGAGGAGACAGCGGCGACGCGCCCCAGTACGCGGTCGAGCGGGAGATCGAAGACATCGATGCCGTCGTGACCGCAGCCGGTGGCTCGGCCTATCTGTACGGCAGCTCGTCAGGCGCCGTGCTGGCCCTGTACGCGGCCGAGGCCCTGAAGGGGCGGATCACGAAGCTCGCGCTCTGGGAGCCGCCGTTCATCCTCGATCCCTCCGCACGGCCGCCGGCCGATCAGGTCGAGCAGTACAACACGATGCTCGCCGAGGGCCGGCGAGGCGATGCCGCTCAGTACTTCATGGAGAAGGTCGTCGGGATGCCGGCCGAGTTCGTCGCCGGCGCACGCAGCCAGCCCTGGTGGGCCGCCACCGAGGCCCTGGCACATACGCTGCCCTACGACGCCACGATCATGGGTGACTACTCGCTACCGGAAGATCACGCCGCTCGCGTGGCCATCCCCACGCTCGTGCTGGACGGCGGCAACAGCTTTGGGTTCATGGGCCCGACGGCCGACGCTCTTGCCGGGGTGCTGCAACAGGGTCGGCGGCGCACGCTCGCCGGCCAGGAGCACAACATCGACCCGGCGGTCCTGGCGCCTGCTCTGAAGGAGTTCTTCGCCGGCTAGGACCGGTGGTGGACCGCGTCGCGTCCCGGTCCCATGAGCGACTGTTCGGCGCCGGCGGTCCATGGGCCGCCGGCTCCTCCGCGTGGGCGTCATACGGCAGCCGCGATAGGCGCCAAGGCCTCACTCGCGCACGCCTGCAACCCCTCGCGACTCCTCGACGTGGCGGCCGTAACGAGACAGATGGCAGGGTGGACGCCCCACCCACCGATGCAGGGAGGCCCGTGCCCGTCCCGATCAGCCCTTCGCCCCTCATCGAACTCGAGCCCGACCGCCTGCTCGCCCATCTCGGCAACGGTCATGTGGGGCTTCGCGTCGGTCGAGTGCCGCTGCTCGCCGGCCTCGCGATCGTCAACGGCTTCTGGGGACGGCATCCGAAGGACGGCATCCCGTCGCTCGCACCCGCGCCCTATCCGTTCGCGGGCGACATCACGGTCGACGGCCATGCCGCGTCACGCTCGCCGGAATCCGTCCGATTCATCAGCCAGCACAGTGACTTCGCGACCGGCGAGCTGACGAGCCGGTTCGTGTTCGATGCGGACGGCGCGACGGTCGAGGCCGAGGTCGTGAGCTTCTGCAGCAGGACCGACCCGACGCTCGCCGTCCAGGAGCTGGTCGTCCGTTGCGATCGCGATGCGGAGATCATGCTGACTGCGGCGATCGGAACGGCCGACGTCCCCGGTCGCTGGGTCGACGCCGGCGAGATCCCCCGAGGCGAGCCGGCGACGCCGGACGCCTGGTTGGTCTGGGAGAGCATGGGCGGCGCGACACGATGCGGGATGGCGATCGCCGCGCTCAACGAGGATCCGGACGCTCATTCGGTCGTGGAGATCGACGAGGGTTCTGGTGTCGTCTCGGTCTCGAAGCGGTTCCACGCCCGGGCCGGCGCACCGGTTCGGCTCCGTTCGATCGTCGGCTTCGTCCCCGAGCTTGCCCATGCTCGACCCGAGCGACAGGCCGCCCTGCTCGCCGGTCGAGGCATCGCCCGCGGCTGGGACGGCCTTCGCGATGCCAACCGCCAGGCCTGGTCCGAGCTATGGCGAGCGCGGCCGATCATCGACGGTCCCGAGGAGTGGCAGGAACGCGCCGACGCCAGCTTCTACTACCTGCACGCGTCGGCGAGCCGAGCATCGCTCGCGAGCACGGGCGTGTTCGGTCTGGCGTACGCACCGGAGTACCACTACTACCGCGGACACGTGATGTGGGACATGGAGACGTTCGCCTTCCCGCCACTCGTCCTGACCGATCCCGATGCCGCTCGGGCGATCCTCCGGTTCCGAAGCCGGACGTCGCCCGCGGCGCGGGCAAATGCCGCCCTCCATGGCTACGCCGGTCTGCAATACCCATGGGAGGCGGACTTCGAGCGGGGCGAGGAGGCGGTACCGCGCTGGAGCAAGACGGACAAGGACCATGTGACCCTCGACGTCGGGCTTGCCTTCGTGCTGTTCGCGGAGGTCGGCGGCGATCGAATGTTCTCCCGGCTCGAGGCACTCCCCGTGATCGCGGGGGTCGCGGAGTGGATCCTGTCGCGGGTCGAGCCGACCGAGCGTGGCCTCGAGATCCGCCGTGTCCGCGGACCCGCCGAGGCGATTCGACCCGTGGACAACGACGCCTTCGTCAACCTGGCGGCCGTGACGTTCCTCCGCCGCGCAGCCGCAGTGGTCCGGGCGGTCGGCGAGGAACCGCCGGACGAGTGGGAGCTGGCTGCCGACGCGATCGTGATCCCGCGCGACCCACGGTCCGGAGCCATCCTCAACCACGACGGGTATCGGCTCGACGAGCCGCTGGGCGAGACGCCCGAGGCCGCGGCGGCATTCTTCCCACTCGGCTACCGCGATCGGCCGGAGGTCGAGGCGGCGACGCTGCGATACGCCCTCCGCCACCAGGCCCCGCAGTACGTCGGCACGCCGATGCTGTCGGCGGTCCTCGGCGTCCACGCGGCATGGATCGGCCGGCGGAAGCTCTCGGCCGAGCTGTTCGATCAGGGATATGCCGCCTTCTTCGACGATCCGTTCAACGCTCCCGACGAGTTCCCGGCGGCCGACACGCGGTTCCCTCAGGCAAGCCCGATGGTCGCCAACCTGGGAGCCTTCCTCAGCAGCCTCCTGTACGGGCTCCCCGGCCTCCGCCCGAGCGCCGCCGATCCACAGACGTGGGCCGAACGCCGCGTCGTCCTGCCCGCGGGCTGGAAGTCGATCGAGGTGGAACGGTTGTGGGTCCGCGGCCGGCCGACGCGCCTGATCGCAGAGCACGGCGCCGAACGGGCGCGCCTCGAGATCGGGCGCGGCGGGTCGATCCGCGACCTGCGGAGACGAGCCGCCCTTCGACCGCTCCCGCCCGCCGAACCGGCGAGTCTGTCATCGACCGACGAGCCCACCATTCGGGCCGCCGGGTCGAGGAGAACCCCGCCCGACTGACAATCGCCCATCAAACGGGGTGCCCAGAGTCCTCCGTGGATCCATTCCCCTGGGTTTCGCCCGCGAGTCCCGGCGGAAGGTTGTGGTTGATCCGGAAGACGTTCGTCGGGTCGTATCGACGTTTCAGGGCGATGAGCCGCTCGAGCTTCGATGGACCATAGGCAGCGAGGGCTTTCAGTCGTGGGTCGTCGGAGTCAGCGCCAAGGAAATTGACGTACTGGTTGGGAAGCGAATGCGGGCGCATGGCATCGGAGAATCCCTTGACCCAGGCAATCCGCGCAGCATCCTCATCTGGGCTCGGCCAGAAGCCGTAGACGTTCAACCAGAACTGCGCTGACCGATCCGGGAACGCCGTCTCCTCCTCGGGGACGCGGCCGAACGCGCCGCCCATGTGATGAAGGTCAGCGGCGGTCCCGTACCACGTCTGGGCACCACAGTGGTCGACGATCGTCTCAATCGCGGCGTCGTCGAGCCGACTGAACGATGCATTCCGCCAGTACGCACGGACACCCTTCGGCACCATCAGGTCGAAGGCCGACTGGAACGCGATCCACCGCGTCGGATCGAGGACGGCCACGTCAGCCCGGCAGCGCGCCTGCAATCGCTCGATCTGGGCCATCCCGTGCTCGCGCGCTCGACCTGCCCAAGCGAAGCCGAGGAACATCAGGACCCGATCGCCCAGGTCCCAGTCGGGCGGCGGCACCATGAACGTGATCAGCGTCGTCAGCTCCTCGGGGAGGTGCACCGTCCAGTCGAGAAAGGCGCGCAGGGCATCGCCCCAGCGAGGGCGTTCATAGATCAACGTTCCGGCGAACACGTCCGGGTCAAGGGGATGGGCACGGAACGTGAACGAGGCGACGACGCCGAAATTGCCGCCGCCGCCTCGGAGTCCCCAGAACAGGTCCGGATGTTCGGATTCGGAGGCACGAACGAGCTCGCCGGTCGCCAGGACCACGTCAGCCGCGACGAGGTTGTCGATCGTCAGGCCGTACGGCCTCGTGAGCCAGCCAATCCCGCCACCGAGGGTCAGGCCGGCGATCCCGGTTCCCGATACCACGCCGATCGGGACAGCGAGTCGATGTGGCTCCGTCGCTCGATCGATGTCGCCAAGCGTCGCGCCGGCACCGACCGTGACGAGGCGCGCCTGAGCATCGACGTCGACGGCACGGAGCAGCGCGAGATCGAGGACGATTCCGTCGTCGACCGTCCCGTACCCGGCGACGCCATGACCACCGCCCCGAATCGCCAGCGCCAGTCCGCTGTCACGAGCCAGAGCAATCGTTGGCGCGATGTCGGCAATGCCGGACGCCTGGACGATCGCCAGCGGGTGCCGGTCGATCATCCCGTTCCAGACGCGGCGCGCATTCTGGTAATCCTCATCGGCTGCGCCGAGGACGCGCCCCTGGACGCTGCCACGAAGCGCCCCGAGGACGCCCGCGCACTGATTTGCCATGTGCCCTCCTGCGTCCCCATGACGCCCTGCGGCTCACCGCAGTCTTGACAGGTCCGTACGCTGTCGCAAGGGACAGAACCCCCGAGATCGGGGCAAAAATGACTCGAAGGTCGAGGAGGTGGACCGGGTGAGGGGCCAGGCCAAGGCGCGCGTCGGGCTCTTTGCGGCGCCAGAAACGTCACCGGCCGTCCTGTTCGGACTCTATGACGTCCTGAGCACCGTCGGCGCGGTCTATCCCGACATGACGACCGGCGTCGAGGGCGATGCGTCGCTCGACGTGAGGATCGTCGGCGCGGACCGCGCCCCGTTTCGCTGCTTCGGCAACGTGCTGATCGAACCCCACATCTCGATCGACGACCCGGAGACCTACGACGTCATGATCGTCTGCGATCTATACACGCCGATCACGACGGTCCCGCGCGGGCGATTCACGCGAGAGGCCGCCTGGCTCCGTCGGCTACACAGCGCGGGCACGCTCATCAGCTCCGTCTGCACCGGATCGCTCCTGCTGGCCGAGGCCGGCCTGCTTGACGGCCGGGTGAGCGCCGGCCATTGGGCATATGCCGACCTCTACGGGAGCGAGTACCCGAACGTCACGTTCGACCCGTCGGCCATCCTCGTATTGGCTTCGGAGTCCGACGGAGTGATCACCGCAGGCGGGGTCACGGCCTGGCAGGACCTCGCCCTCCATGTGATCGCCCGCCTGTGCGGTGCGGAGCAGGCCGTACAGACGGCAAAGGTTCACCTTCTCACCGGGCACCAGGACGGCCAGCTGCCCTTCGCGGCGATGGTCAGGCGAGAGGACCCCAACGACGCGGCGATCGTCCGCGCTCAGGCCTGGATCGCCGACAACTACGCCAGCCCCAACCCGGTTGCGGCAATGGCCGATCAGTCCGGGCTGCAGCCCCGCACCTTCGGGCGTCGATTCCGATCGGCGACGGGACGCCGCCCGATCGAGTACGTCAACGAGATACGCGTCGACGAGGCGCGTCGAATCCTGGAGTCGAGCTCACTCGCCGTGGACGAGGTGGGATCCAGCGTCGGCTACGAAGATCCGACGTTTTTCCGCCGTCTGTTCAAGCGGATGACCGGGCTGACCCCGGCGACATACCGGCGCAAGTTCGCGACCATCGCCCGACACCAAGGGGCGCCTCGGCTCGGTGTGGGAACGGACCTCGCTGCCGGCTGACCATGTCGCCCAGACGCTCACCGCCGGTTTGCCTCGGCCGGTGTCGGCTCTCGTCATCAAACGTGGACTGACCACCCATCCAAACCGCAAAACCAAAAGTGGAAGGTCTAGCCACGCTCGGCGGGTATCATCGTGGACCGCGCGCCTGTAGCTCAGTGGATAGAGCGTCGGCCTCCGGAGCCGAAGGTCGCAGGTTCGAATCCTGTCGGGCGCGCCAGAACGCTTGTTCTCTTTAGCTCCCCGCGACGGCGCATCCGAGGACTGGAAACGACGCGGCGCGTGCGGGCCGCGGGGCAGCGTCGTCGCTATCGAATGATCGGGCCACCATCGGGCCAAATCGTTCGGCTAGTGCGGTTCGTGGGGACCGGTGATCACCTGCAGTGCGGTGGTGACCTGGCCGAGCTGCTCGTCGGTGAGCTGGCTGGTGAATTGCTCGCGGATGCCGCGGAGATGCGTCCGTGCGGCCGACCGGACGCGGGCCCGCCCCGCGTTGGTCAGGCTCGCGTGCACGACCCTGCTGTCGGAGGCGCTCCGGTCCCGGGCGATGAGCCCACGCTCGACGAGCCGATCGATGACCCTGGTCAGGCTGCTCGGCGGCAGCATGGCTCGGCGGGCCAGCTCGCTCATCGTCAGGCGCCGGTCGGGCGCGTTGGCCAGGCGGACCAGAACGTCATAGTCGCTGAGCCCGATGTCGTGGGCGTCGCGCAGCTCGGCATCAAGTTGCTTCGTGATCTTCTCGTGGGTATGGAGCAGCGCCTGCCATGCGCCAAGCTCGAGATCGCTCAGCCGGCTCCGGCTCATGCACCCGCCCACAATCGGACGGCGAAAGCGATGAGCAGGATCGCCGCGATCCGCGTCACCGACGTGCCGATCCTGCCCCATCGCCGACGCCGGATCGCCGAAGCAAGGAACGCCACCGTCGAAAACCAGGCAAGAACGATCGCGACGAAGATTGTGCCGAGGATCAGGCCCTGGCGGGTCGGGTTGGCGGTGGGATCGATGAACTGCGGCAGCATGCTCGTATAGAACACCACCTGTCCGGGATGGAGGAGATTGCCGACGAGCCCCATGCGGAACGGGGTGCCGACCGCGCGCGGACGGCTCGCCATGGGCGGCTCCGGAACGGCCCGATCGGACAACACGAGTGTCCTCAGCCCGAGCCAGGCAAGGTAGGCGGCGCCGAACCAGCGGATCACCGTGAGGATGCCGGGCGATGCACTGAAGACCGCCGCCAGCCCCAGGATCGCCCCGAGGGCCCAGATGCCGGACCCTGTGGCGATCCCGAACCCGGTCAAGAGGGCGGCGCGCCGGCCTCCGGCGAGGACACTTCGGAGGACAAGCGCCAGATCCGGCCCTGGCGACATCACGATCAGGGCGGCAGTCCCCGCGAAAGGCAAGAGTTCCACGAGGTCAGCCCGCGACCGCATCAACGTGCGACAGGGCGGACATGAGGCCGATCCACCGATCGAACGCCCGGAGGAGCTCGGTCAAGCGGCGCTTGGTGACGGCATCGGTCAGCCTCCCGCCCGCATCGAACAGGTCAGGCGCGCGTGCCACGAACAGCATGGGTTGAGGCAGGACGAGGGCACCCGCAGCGGTCAGCGTGTGGCGCAGCTCTTTCTGGGCGTAGCGAGTCCCCCACGGCCCGTCCGTCGCGCCGATGATCGCGACGGGCTTGCCCTCGAGCACGCCCTGATCCTCGGGTCGCGAAAGCCAATCGACCAGGTTCTTCATGACGCCCGGGATCGACTGGTTGTATTCGGGCGTGGCGATGAGGATCCCATCAGCCGCCCGAACCTGCGCCCTAACGGCCTCCACGCCGGGAGGTCCTGCGACGAGCGAATCATCGAGGTCCTGGTCGAACAAGGGGATGTCGGCCAGGCCGTTGAAGACGGAGACGTCGAGGCCCGCCGTGGGCCCGAGGCGAGCGGCCTCAGCGGCAAGCCGTCGGTTCCAGGACTGCCGGCGCAGGCTGCCGGCAACGGCAATAATGCTTGTCATGACGCGTCGATCCTTCGCACTGCAATATTTCGCATGCGAATAATCCTACGCCGGGACGACCGCGATCGTCAAGGCCGCTGCTGGCGGCCAGGCCCGCGAGCCCGCCCAGGGACAAGCCCGCGCCTTCCCAGTCGCCGAGTGTCCGCTGGATATCGAGCGCCTCGGCATAGCGGGCCCGCGCAACCCGGCGAGTCACGTCACGACGCAGCAGACCGTCGCAGGAGCGGCAACCTCATCCGGATCGCCCGCATGAGGGAAAGGCGATGACGCGATCCGCGCCGCGCCCAGGAGGCGGCGCCGAGGCGAACGACCGGGTCACCGAAGCAATCGATCGGTACCCGAACGGCAATCTGCGTTTCCGCGGGTTCAATCTTGATGGCGAGATGCACGGGCAATGGACGTTCTATCGCTCGGATGGCTCGGTCATGCGAACCGGCGCCTTTGATCGCGGCAGGCAAGTTGGCATATGGCGCACGTTCATTCGCGACGGCACCTTGGCAACGGAGAAGGACTTGGGCATCTGATCGACCATGGTGGCGGCCGTCCTCACGATGGCCCCGACCGCGCCCGCCCTGACGAGCGAAAGCCAGAGTGGACGTCCATGAACTTGGCCACAGGACCACCGTCCTTCCGCTCATGCTTGGCCGGGAGGCGGCTCGCTCGATGGGCGGCGGCCGCGATGCGACTGTCGGTGGAACGACGGTGACGCAGTTCTTCCCGTGTCCTGGACTCAGGCGATCTGGCCTGCGAGAACCGTGTTGGCGCCCTGGATCGGTATGCGAATACTTATGGCGTCCGCGCGCTCGAATCCTGTCGGGCGCGCCAGAACGTCTGTTCCGTGTTGCCACAGCCCCGTCCGGCCATTCGTTCCGCTGGGGGAGTCTCCGAAACGCGTCCGCACACGACCTTACGACCCTGTCGTGAGGTCGAGGAGACCGCGATCCTTCGCGCGCCGTTCGCTCGCGCG
>DATAQF010000158.1:0-2559 GCA_036264795.1 Candidatus Limnocylindrales bacterium
CAGCTCGACATCGACGCCGACTGGAACCCGGAGGAGGCCACCGGATCACTGGTCCTTGGCATGGACGTCATCAACCTCCGAGCGGAGAGCCGAACGTACGAGCTGGCCGTCACGGTCACCGCCGACGACGGGACCGTCGTCCATCGCGCGACCCGCCGCGGATCGATCGGCGGCGGGACGAGCGCGGCGGATTCGTTCGGCAGCGGCCCGCTCATCGTGGCTCCCTGGTCCGCCGAGGAGCCCCGCCGATACGCGCTGGACGTCGTCCTGACGGCCGACGACGGACCGTCCCAGGCGTATCGGCGATGGATCGGGTTCCGGCGGGTGGAGACGCGGGGGAACCAGCTCGTGGTCAACGGGGCGCCGATCCGCGTCCGGGGCGTGAACCGGCACGACTCGCGGATCCTCAAGGGCCGGGCGCTGTCGGCCGAGGACCGGCGCGCCGACATCGTCAACCTGCGCCGGGCGAACGTGAACGTCATCCGCACGTCTCACTATCCGCCGAGCCCGGACCTCCTCGACATCTGCGACGAGGTCGGCATGTTCGTGTTCGAGCAGCCGCCGATCTGCTTCTCGGGCGGCTTCGACGACCATCACTGGACGCGGACCAACGAGGCGGCCCAGCTGATCCCGTACCTGCTCGAAGTGACGGCCGAGACCGTGGCCCGCGATCAGGGCCACGCGTCCGTGATCGTCTGGGACCTCGGCAACGAGAGCCGCTGGGGCAGCGGGTTCGACGCCCAGCTCGCGCTCGTCCGGGAGATGGACCCGAGCCGGCCGACCACCTTCTCGTTCGACCTCAACGAGCTCGGCCCGGAGAACGCCCTCGTCGGAAAGCCGGCGCCCGAACGACCCGCGATCCGGAGCTACCACTACCCCGGCTGGGATCGGACCTGGCAGGAGGATCTGGCCTGGCTCGGCTCACACGAGCAGCCGGTCGTCCTCGACGAATACGCGCCGCTGTTCGCGCCGTGCCTCCGCGGCCCGGGCGAGGGCTTCGGTCTCGCGATCGACCCCGGGATCCGCGACTACTGGGGCGCGGGCTACCAGCCGTTCATGGCGGCCGCGCTTCAGGACCGAGGTGTCATCGGCGGGCTGATCTGGGGAGGGTTCGGCGAGGTCTTCGCGATCCCGCTCGACCTCACGATCGGCCAGGGTCCGTGGGCCCACCTTCCGGTGTCGGACTACGTCCGGACGCGCGATCACTACCCGGCCGAGCCCGGCGTGTTCCGCCGGGGCGACGGCGACTGGGGCATGTTCGACGCCTGGAACCGGGCACGGCCGGAGGTCTGGCACGTTCACCAGATGTACTCGCCGATCGACATCGTGTGCAGTCAGCCCGATGACGACGCCGATCGGCTCGACCTCACCCTCGGCAATCGGTTCTCGCACCGCTCGCTCGAGGGCCTCGACGTCCGCGTCCGCGGGGGTCGCGTCGAAGGCACGAGCGCGCTGAGCGCTCGGCCCGGCGAGGCCGCCCATCTCGCGATCCGCCCGGATCCCGGGTCCGAGGCGGTCCAGATCGAGGTGTGGCACCCCGAGGGCTGGCTGATCGACGGGACCGAGTGGATCCGTCCCGGCCGGGACGCCCGGCAACGAGCGGAGATCCTGTCGCGGGCCGCCGACATCCGCCTCGACCTCTCGCAACCGGGCTCGCTGGCGATCGTCGGCGGCGGCCACACGTGGCTTCGTGCGTGGCCGGAGCTCCATGTCCTGGACGTCGACCTGCCACACGTTCCGGTCCCGCCGGCGCGGACCGACGGCGGGCACGCGGTCGCGTTCGGCCCCGACGGTCTGCGCGCGCCCCTCGCGGGCTGGGATTGGGAAGGCTCGATCTCCGCCCGGATCGACGGCCGCACCGTCGTCTTCGAGTACGACTGCACGTACCTCGGCTCGCGCGAATTCCGCGCGAAGGAGGTCGGGCTGACCCTGCGGCCATCGGCCGAGCTGACCGAGCTCTGGTGGCGGCGCACCGGCGAGTGGCCGATCTACCCACCCGACCACATCGGTCGCACGGCCGGCAGCGCGGTGGGGATGCCGGGCCGGAACACGACCCTGAGCCCGGCCGCGACGTGGCCGGGCGACGCGACGGCGGCCGGCAGCAACGACTATCGGAGCGCCAAGCGGCGCGTCCTCGTCGCCGGTGCCACCGACGGCGTGCGGTCCCTGACGGTCCTGTCCGACGGTAGCCAGCATGTCCGAGCGGAGCTGGTCGACGAGGCGCCGCGCCTCCACGTGCTCGACTGGTACGGCGGGGTCCGGACCCTCGAGGGCACCCACCCGATCTGGTCGGCGTATTTCGGGGCCGGGCTGCCGATCACGACGGGCACGACGCTCCGGGGCCGGATCGTCGTTGCCGGCGACACCGGTCCCCTGCCTCGCGAGGCGTGACCGGGCGAGCGCCCGCCGGGACCTCAACCGGAGCTCCGGGCGCGAAGCTCCGCGAGGCTGATCCCTTTCTGGCAGTCCGTCGTCGCCTCGAGCGACAGCGAGGCATATCGTGTCGCGAGCCGTAGGCGGTCCTCCAGCGAGTTGCCCGCCAGGTCGGCCCAGACATAG
>DATAQF010000177.1:0-8030 GCA_036264795.1 Candidatus Limnocylindrales bacterium
GTGGCGCTCGGCCAGGTGATCGAGTGGTCCCCGCCGAGGATGATCGGAATCGCGCCGGTCGACGCGACCTCGCGGACCTTGCGATAGATCAGGGCGTGGGCCCGCTCGATCCAGGCGGGGACGATGTTCGCATCGCCCGCATCCACCACGGTCAGGTGCTCGAACGGCTCGATGCCGAGCTGAAGCGAGTTCACCGAACCCGACGTGTACTGCGCCTCCCGGATCGCGCGTGGTCCGAAACGAGCGCCGGACCGGTGGCTGACGGCGTCGTCGAACGGCGCGCCGATGATCGCCACGTCGACCTCGCGGGCACGGAGCTCGGCCGCGTCGGTGATCCAGGGCAGGTTCATGAAGGTGGTTGGGCCGACGTACGTGGGCAGATCGAAGTCGCTGAAGATCTCGTAGTCCCGGTCCCAGCCGTTGGCCGCGGCGATGTCGTTGGGCAGGGTCGGACCCGGCTCGGGATCAAGGGGGCGCTGGGCCACGTGCTCCTCCGGAGACGCCCGGCCGACCCGACGGGCTCGTCGCGTCCGATCCGTCTCGCTCGGGGCGCCGCCGGTTCGTCACCCACGTCCAGCGGGGCGCGCCGTGCCGGATCGTAGCACCGTCGGAGTCCCAGCTCGACGGGTCAGTTTCGTTCCCGGCGGAAGTCGCGCCAGGCGGCCTCGAGGAGCGGCGGGTCGGTGAAGAGCTCGTAGGCCGTCTGGGCGACGAGCGTGGCCGCCAGCAGCGTCGTCTCGTCGGCGGTCGGGGTCGCGGCGGCGTCCCGGAAGAGGATGGAGTGGCCGGGCGTCCCCTCCGCCGCGATCGACAGGTCGGGATGGATCGCGGGACAGACCCAGCTGACGTTCGCCATGTCCGTGCTCCCCGAGTTCGGGTCCGGTCCCTGGTCCTCGATGCCGTACGCCGCGGCATTGGCGATCCATCGGGCCTCGAGCGTCGGGTTCGGCTTCATCGTCATCGCCCCGCCGGAAAACGTGACCTCGACGGTCGTGTCGGTCGCGATCGCGGCCGCCTCCGCCAGGTGTCGGAAGCGGTCCTTGATCACCTCGTAATCGGCCTGGTCCGGGCTCCGCAGCATGAACCAGGCCTTCGTTCGCTCCGGGATGATGTTCGCGGCCGTCCCGCCCTCCTGGATGATCCCGTGAACGCGCGCCTCCGGCCGCAGCTGCTGACGCCACAGCCCGACCGAGCTGAACAGCAGGACCATCGCGTCCAGGGCGTTCTTTCCCTTCCACGGATCGGCGGCGGCATGCGCCTGGAGCCCGTGGAACACGACCTCGACGTCCTCGGAGGCGAGCGGGAACGACTGGACGTGGTTCCGGTCACAGGGGTGGTAGAGAAGAGCGGCGTCGATCCCCTCGAACAGGCCGTCGTCGATCATGATCTGCTTCCCGCTGCCACGTTCTTCAGCCGGAGTCCCGAAGAACACGATCTCGCCGGGCAGCTCATCCGCGATCGACGCGAGGGCGATGGCCGCACCGACGCCGCTCGCGGCCATCGTGTTGTGCCCGCAGCCGTGGCCGAGCCCGGGCAGCGCGTCGTACTCGGCCAGGATCGCGATTCGGGGGCCCTGTCCTCCCCGACCGCCGCGACGGACCGCTCGGACCGCCGTCGGGAGGCTGCCTGCGGGATGCTCCACGGTGAACCCGTGTCGGGCGAGGGACTCGGCCACCCAGCCGGACGCCTGGATCTCCTCGAACGCCGGCTCGGGACTCGCGTGGATCCGGTGGGACAGGTCGATGATCTCCTCGCGCGCCGCGTCAACGGCCGCCGCGATCCGTCGCTTGGCGTCCGGTCCGGGGCCGGCCGGGGTGATCTCGGCGAGGGAACGTGCCAACGGGACCTCCTGGGCGGAACGGATGGGCCGCCCGGTCGATCAGCGTTCGACGGACAGGGTGGCCTCGGCGACGACGACGAGGGCAAGGATGAACAGCGCGATCGGTGGCTGGAAGACCTGTTGCAGCCGGAGGATCACGAACACCGCGGCAACGATCGCGACCCAGCCGCCACGACGGATGGCCCGCGTCCAGTCGCCACGGTACGCGATCCGCCGGTGCCGGCCGAAGATCGTCAGCCAGAAGAGCGGGATCGTGGTCAGGCCGAGGCTCAGGCCGATCAGGAGCGCGCCGACGTAGCCGGCTCCCGCGTCGATCCGCGGATCCCGGGTGGTGACCACGAGCGCGACGAGGATCCAGACGATCCCGGCGGCCGCGAAGAAGGCAAGGTTGACCAGCCGGTCGCGCGCTTCCATCACGAGGGAGTCTAGGGGCTGGCCCACCGCGCGCGGGCCTTGCAGAAAGCCCGGGTGGATCCTCGTCACGTGACCGCGTGCTGCGGGCCGGGGCGGACGGCAACGATGAGGTCCGGGATCATCACCGGCTTGTCGAGAACCGCCGCGACGATCGTCGAGTGCTCGCGAGCGTTCGCCGCCTTCTCCGGGTCGCCGGTCATCATCACGATCCGCATCGACGGGCGGAGAGCATGGACGCGTGCCGCGAGCTCCACGCCGCCCATCGAGGGCATCTCGAGGTCCGTCAACAGGACCTGCGCGTGGACCGCTCCGTCGGCGATGAGCCGAAGCGCCTGGCGTCCGTCCGCCGCGACGACGACGTGGATGCCCTCTCGAGTGAGCGCCCGCGCGAGCCATGCTCGAACGACCGGCTCGTCGTCGACGACGAGCACGACGAGAGCGTTTGCCGCCACATCCTCCGATGCGTCCGGCGCAGCGTCGCGCGGCTCCCCACCGGCCATCGGCGATCTGACCTCCGTGCCCAAGAGAGGATCGTCGTCCCCCTCGCTTCCGGCGAGACGGTGCATGCTCGCACCGCCGATGACCGGAGCCAATCGGGCGAATGCCCTATCCGACGAGGCGGGCGGCGACCGGACCGAGACGCAATTCCAGATCCCCGATCGTCGCCAGCTCGAGCGTCGCTCGAACCGATGCGTCGCGTTCACTGGTCGGCAGCGGCGTGTCGGCCGGCCGCTCACTGAGCCACGCCGTCCGCCAGCCGGCCGTGGCCGCTCCGACGATGTCTGCCGCCCAGTCGTCGCCGACATGGAGGATCGCGTTCGGCTCCACGTTGCCGAGCTCCCGCCGGGCGGCGGCGAAGATCGCGGGATGTGGCTTGATCGTGCCGACCCGCTGGCTGACCACGATCGCGTGCAGGAACGGCAGCCAGCCATGCGCGGCCGCGTATCGATCGATCGTCGCCGCGAGCGGCCAGTTCGAGAGGATCGCGAGGGTCCGCTCGCCGGCCAGGCGCTCGAGCATCGCCGCGACGCCCGGAGCCGGCGGCAGCGCGTCCACGAATGCGCCGCTGTAGGCGTCGATCGCCAACTCGACCTCCGCGGGCTGCGAGAGTCGCGCCGCGGCGACCTGATCCCAGCGGCCGTCGCTCGGGGGTGGCGACATCCCTCGCAGCCTGGCGAAGACGCGGACGAGCCGCTCGGAGAGGTCGACCTCCCGGAACTGGGGAACCTCCTCGCGGAACTGCCGCTCGCGCTCCTCGCCCCACGCCGCCAGAAACGCCGTCCGATCGATGCCGTTGACGTTTGCGCTGACGGCATCCGCCGTGAGCTCAACCACATGCCGAAGGGACGCCCGTCCCACCGGGACGAGGGTGTTGCCGAAGTCGAAGGTGATCGCCTCCACGCCATCGAGCCGTTCGGTCATGGCGCGACGCTCGACGGGCAGATCGCCCGAAACGGGCAGTAGCCGCAGGTCGTGCGATCCGGCTTCGGGGTGAAGTCGCGGGCGCGGATTCCGGCGGCCGCCGTCGCGATCCGCTCGCGACCCTTGGCGAGGCGCCGCGGCTCGACATCGACGCGACCGATGACGCCCGTGTCGAGGAAGTGGAGCTGGACGGCGTCGGGGAGCCGACCGGTCACGGCCTCATAGCCCATGGCGTAGATCTGGAGCTGCAGCGAATCCCTGGCGCGCTGGCGGGCCTTGGCCGGCTCACGGACATCGCTCGTCTTGTAGTCGGTGATCGTGACGCGCTCGCGCCCGGTCAGCTCGAGGGTCGGCGCCACCACGTCCGCATGGGGTGCCGGCGGTTCGGCCGGCGTGGACGGCCCCGGACCGGCGGTGGGGTCGGCCGGCTCGATGTCGACCCGATCCCAGCGGCCGCGGACCCGGTCGCCGCCAAGCGAGAAGCTGAACTCACGTTCGACGTAGGCCGGGATCACGGCACCTGGCTCCAGCTGCGCCTCGCGGAACCGGAGGAGGGTCTCGCGGCCATTGGCGAGCCGCGCCTCCTCGTGGTCGCGTGACAGGAACCCTTCGTTCGTCCAAGCCGCCTCGAACGACGCGATCAGGTCCTCCGCCGTCATCACGTCGCCCCGGGCGTGCCGGCGATGGAACTCCTGGACCGCCTTGTGGAGGGCCGAGCCATAGATCATCGCGTGGTGCGGCGGCACCGGCACGCGGACGACATGCCCGAGCTTGTACTTCAGCGGGCAGCTGAGGTACGCGTCGATCGCCGAGAAGGACAGGGTGAGGGGCTCACCGGTCGGGGCGTCAGGATCGCGCATCCGGATGGGCTGGACCGGCGCGGCTCCCGCAGCTTCGATCCGCTCCAGCGAGGAAGCGGCCCGCACCGCAGGATCGATGCTGGCCGGAGGCAGATCCAGCGCTTCGATCAGGAATGGCGAGGGTCGCCGGGTCCCGGCACCGCCGTAGTCCGCCGCGTACGACAGGATCAGCTCGTCACGTGCGCGGGTCATCGCAACGTAGAACAGGCGCCGTTCCTCACGGATCTGAACCTCGTCGCCGCCATCGACCTCGTCGACGAGCGCAGCGGGGAGCGCCAGCGGGTCGCGCCGGTTCGGCGTCGGAAAGCGACCGGCAACGAGCCCCGGCAGGTAGACGATCGGGAACTCGAGGCCCTTTGCCTTGTGCACTGTCAGGACGGCGACGGCATCGGCGTCGGGATCCAGGTCTGCGGTGGCCGGGTCGTCACCGGCTTCGATGAGCGTCTGAAGGTGACGCGCGACGAACGTCGCCCGATCGTCTGCCAGCAGGCCCGACTGGATCCGGATGATGTCGAAGAACCGGGAGATGTTTCGGAGCGCCTCCTCCGCCCCGACCGTCTCCTGCGCGGCCAGGCGCCCGAGCGTCCCGGTCTCGCGTAGGAACGCGTACAGGACCTCGCCCGCCGGCCGCTCGTGGGCGAGCACGCTGAACCGCCGGAGGTCGGCGACGAGGCGGGCAACGGCCGCCCGGCTGGGGGCCGACATCCGGAGGAGCCCGGGCTGGCGGTCCAGCTCCTCCAGCACGTCCCAGAGGGTCCGGTTGCGGCGTCGAGCGCTCGTCACGATCGCCGTCAGGTCTTCGCCCCCGAGCTGGTAGGGCTCGCCGGTCGCGACGGCATAGACATCGGTCGACGAACCGAGGTCGGCGATCGCACGCAGGAAGGCGAGCAGCCGGCGAACCTCCGGTCGGGAATAGAGCCCCGACGTTCCGGAGAACCGCCACGGGACGCCGGCGGCGTCCAGGCTGCGCAGGATCGAATCGGCATGGCCATTCGCCCGAACCAGGATCGCGACGTCGCGCGGCTGAGTGTCCCCAGTCGCGATCCGGGTCGCGATCTCGGTCGCGATCCGATCGGCCTCATCGCCGGCGGTGGCGTGCGTCTCGAACCGCACGGTCCGGCCGGCAGCGTCGACGGAGCGTTCCGCGACAAGGCGTTTCGAGATGCCGGCACGAACCTCGAGCCGATCCGGATCGTTGAACTTGATCAGGCGATGCGATGCCTCGAGGATCGCCGGACGCGACCGATAGTTGCGGCGCAACACGATCGTCCTGGCATGTCCGTGGCGCTCGCGGAACTCGAGGATGTTGCTGATCGCCGCGCCGCGGAACCGGTAGATCGATTGGTCATCATCACCGACCACGGTGAGGTTGTGGCGGGGCTGGGCGACGATCGAGACGAGCTCCGATTGGGCTCGGTTCGTGTCCTGGAACTCATCGACCAGCACGAACCGGAACCGCGCCTGGATCTCCGCCCGAGCAGCCGCCGACGTCCGGACGAGCTGGAGGGCAAGCGCCACCTGGTCACCGAAATCGATGAAGCCGTTGGCCGCGAGCAGCTCCTGGTACCGCGCGTAGGCCGATGCAAGCTCGAGCTGACGACGAGCGTCCTCGGCCGCGGCCGCATCGGTTGGCTCGGCCGCCGCTCGCTCGGCGAGCGAGCGCGCGTGCGCCAGGTAGGCGCTCGCCGAGACATCCTCATCCTTGCACCGGCTGAACAGGGTCGCGAGCGATCCGAGGAAGCGCGTCGGGTCGCCGAGCGGACGGTACTCGTCGAGATCGAACGCGAAGAGGTTCTCGCGGAGGAAGATCACGACCTCGGGCCGGCTCAGCACCCGAACATCGCCCGGCAGGCCGAGCTCCAGGGCGTACTCCCGGATCAGACGGTCTCCGAACGCGTGGAACGTTCCGATCATCGTGTCCGTATAGCCGTACGGCACGAGCTGATCCACCCGGACCTGCATCTCCGCGGCGGCCTTTTCGGTGAAGGTCAGGCCGAGGATCTCCGACGGGCGAGCCCGGCGGGTCGCGATCAGCCAGGCGATCCGACGAGTGATCACCTGGGTCTTGCCCGTCCCGGCCCCGGCCACCACGAGGAGCGGCCCTTCGCCGTGGGTCACCGCCCGAAGCTGCTCCGGATTCAGGCCGCCGAGAAGCGCGTCCAGCCCGGCCGGCGGGTCGCCATCGGGCCCCCGCGGACCGTCCGCGACGAACCCGTCCCAGACGGGGATCTGCTCCAGGGGGACCGGTTCCCGACGGGCTCTGGAACGGGTCATCGATTCGCCGAGGGACGTGGGATCAGGGGCCATGTGCCGATCATGATCGGGCCCCGTGACAGCTTGCCTGTCAGACCGCGCCGGAGGCCCGGTCCCGGGGCCACGGTCCGGCGGCGGGCGATCCGCTCGGAGCCGCCAGGGCGAGCCGGAGCGCTTCCGTCTCCTCGGCCGACAGGGCACCGTCGGACCGTCCCGATACGACGGCCTTCGCGTAGACCCGGGTGCCGGTTCGCGAATGCAGGCTGCTCACGATGAACCCGTTGCCGGCGGCGTCGGCCAGGGCCAGCGCGAAGCTCTGATTGCCGCCGGTGTCCTCGAACGGGTTGAAGCGCACGAGCCCCACCCGCTGGATGGCCCGCCGCCCGGCCGATTCGATCACCCCCGTTCGGGTGGCGAGGTCGTCGAGCTCATGGCTCACCGCATAGACCTTGTCGAGATGGGCGTCGAGCACCGCGTCAAGGCTCCGTCCGTCGGCGCCTCGAGTGAGCCCGTCGAGCCGGCCCCGCAACCGCCGGAGCTGTCGCGCCTGGACGAGGGTCACGACCAGCAGGGCGATGAGGATCAGCCCGAAGCCGATGACGACCGCGCCGAGAACGGGCTCGACGAGGGCGTTCAGGTCGATCGGTCGTACCTCCGGGCGGCTCGTGCGGGCAAGCGATGGGCCTCGGCCGGCGGCCCGAGTCTAGCAGGTGGCCCTCACCGCCCGATGCACTCCCGGCGACCCAGCCGATGCTATCCTCCGCCCGACCCACGGAAGCCGCTCGGAGTTCCAGCCACACATGGCCAAACGTTCTCGCGTCGCAGCCCGGCCCGGCCAGCGGCGTCCGCTGCAGCGCTCCGCAACGCGGATCGACAGCGCGGCGCCACGACCCGAGGGTTCGGTGACTCGCGCGGAAGAGGCACGCGCCGCCGAGCTCGAGGCGGCGATCCTCGCCGAGCAGGAAGCCGCCGACGAAGCGCGCACATCTCGCGCGCGCGGTCGAGTGGTGCCCGAGGCGACGCCCAGGCCGGGACCGTCCTCCACTCCCCTTGCGGTTCGCGCCGCCGAGGAATACGGCTATGTCCGGCGTGACATCCGCCGGATCACGATCGTCGGCGGGTCGCTGCTGGCCGTCCTCGCGGTCCTCGACGTTCTCGTCAACGTGGCGCATCTCTTCACGATCTGAGCGATCGAGCGCGGCTCGACCTGCGCTGAGCGAGGGATCTCCGGGAGCGACGAT
>DATAQF010000198.1:0-5893 GCA_036264795.1 Candidatus Limnocylindrales bacterium
GCCGAGCGTCAGGTCCGCTGTCAGGTCCGCTCGATCAGCGGCTTCAGCGCGCACGCCGATGAGTCCGAGCTGCTCGACTGGCTCGGGCACTTTGCGGAGGGCCGCCAGCCGGGCGTGGAAGGCTTCCCGCGGACGGTGTTCCTCGTTCACGGCGACCCCGAGGCACAGATCGTCATGGAGCCCAAGGTTCAGGCGCTCGGCTTCTCGACCCACATCCCGCACTGGCGCGAGGTCGTGACGCTCACATAAGGCTCTCGGCTGTCGCGCTCCGCGCAACGAGGGTCCGCCTGATGGAACGGCGGGGGCATTGGGAATGTGCCCCCGGAGAATTCCGGTCATGCCGGAGCCCGCGGTCGTCGCGCCGCCGAATCCCTCGATCCTGACCGTCGCGGAGCTCGACTCGATCCGCCGGCCCTACCGCGGCGCTCGGCTCCTGCCGCGCCGCGCCTATCACGACCCGACGATCTTCGACTGGGAGCGCGAGCACGTCCTGGGGCGGGACTGGGTCATCGTCGGACGGGTCGAGGAGGCGCCCGATCCAGGCACGTACTTCCTTGCCGAGCTCGACGACGAGCCGCTCATCGTCGTTCGGGGGCGGGATGGCGAGCTTCGAGCGTTCTACAACGTCTGCCGGCACCGCGGCACGGCCGTCGTCGAGGAGCCGTGCGGCACCGCCGTCCGGTTCCAATGCCCCTATCACGCGTGGATCTACGACCTCGAGGGCAAGCTGGTCCGGGCCAAGCACACCGAGGATCTCGACGACTTCAGCCTCGATGCATATGGGCTCGCGACCGTCCGCTGCGAGACGTGGCAGGGCTTCGTGTTCGTGAACCTCGATTCCGGGGCGCCGCCGCTGGCCACCCAGCTCGGCGACCTCGACGAGCATCTCGCCCGGTTCGACTTCACGAATCTGCGGGCGGCGCGGACGATCACCTACGACGTCGCGGCGAACTGGAAGTTCATCGCCGAGAACTACTCGGAGTGCTACCACTGTCCGCCCCTCCATCCACAGCTCAACAAGCTCACGCCGTACGACGTCGGCGGCGACTACCTCCCGGCCGGGGCGTGGCAGGGCGGATGGATGGAGCTCGTGCCCGGCGCCGAGACGATGGCGCTCGACGGCGGTGAGGGGTCCAGGCATGGTCGGCCGCCGATGTGCGGGATGACCGCCGAAGACGAGCGGCGAATCTTCTATTACGTCCTGTGGCCGACGGCGTTCCTCTCGATCCATCCCGACTACCTGCTCGTCCACCGGCTGATTCCGGTCGCGCCGGACCGGACCACGGTGATCTGCCAGCTCCTGTTCGAGCCGGCCACGATCGCGGCCCCGGACTTCGATCCGTCTGACGCCGTCGCGTTCTGGGATCTCACGAACAGCCAGGACTGGCACGTCTGCGAGCTGCAGCAGCGCGGTACGAGATCCCGGTCGTGGGTCAGCGGGCGCTATTCCAACCAGGAGGCATCGGTCCACGCGTTCGACCAGATGGTCGCTGAGCGCTACGCCGGTCTTCCGTTCACCGCGGCCCGCACCGTCCGCGAGCGCTACGACGTCCCCCCACCGCGGGAGGCGCCGATCGGCCAGATGGATGCGGGCGCGCGCGTCCACGACGAGCACGATCACCCGACGACCGGGCGCGGCTCGCACGAGCACGCGGCGGCCCGGACGGCCGCTCGATCGAGGGCCGCGAGCCGCCGCTGACGCACTCCGCGCGAGCCATTCCCCCCAATGTTGACCGGTTCGGACAGCCGTTCGCGATAGGCTGTGCCCATGCCCAGGCGCTCATCCTCGCGAACGATCGACGCGGATCACGACCCGGGCGCTGATCGGGCCGGCGTTCGCGCCGCTGCGGTCGAATCCGTCGCCGCCGAGCCGATCGAGGCGCCAAGCGGCAGCCGCGTCCTCGTCGGGACCGCGTCGTGGACGGATCCGACGATGACGGCGGCAGGGGTCTTCTACCCGAGCGGCGCCGATAGCGCCGAGGAGCGTCTCGCCTACTACGCCTCGACCTTCCCGGTCGTCGAGGTCGACGCGACCTACTACGCGCTGCCGGCGGAACGCACGGCCCAGCTGTGGGTCGAGCGGACCCCGCCGGATTTCACCTTCGACATCAAGGCCCATGCCCTGATGACGGGGCAGGGGACCGAGACAAAGCGCCTGCCGAAGGCGATCCGCGACGAGCTGCCGGCGGAGCTCCGGGAGAAGACGCGGATCTACGCCAAGGACCTCCCGGCCGAGCTGAACGACGAGGTCTGGCGGATGTTCCGATCGGCGCTCGAGCCTCTCGCGGAACGAGGGCAGCTGGGATCGATCCTGCTCCAATACCCGCGCTGGGTGTTCCCCTCGAACGAGAACCGGGCGATGATCGAGGACGCCGTCGAGCGACTCGACGGCTGGAAGGCGGCCGTCGAGTTCCGGAACGGCTCGTGGCTGAACGAGAAGAATGTCGAACGGACGCTCCGGTTCCTCGCCGACCGGTCGATCCCGTTCGTGATGGTCGACGAGCCGCAGGGCTTCAAGAGCAGCGTCCCGCCCGCGGTCGCCGTCACGTCCGAGGAGCTCGCGCTCGTCCGGTTCCACGGCCGAAACGCCGAGACGTGGGAGAAGAAGAACATCACGCCCGCCGAGCGGTTCCGGTATCTCTACTCGCGCGACGAGCTCGCCGAGTGGGTCCCGAAGATCCGGGAGGTGGCCTCCGAGGCGAAGGAGGTCCACCTGATGTTCAACAACTGCTACGCGAACTACGGGACGACGAACGCCCGGGAGATCGCCTCGCTCCTCGCCGACCTTGAGAGCGACGCCGTCTGACCGGCCCGTCGCCGGACCGGTCGCGAGCAAGCTGGACGCGGGATGCGGGCCCTGTATCCTCGACGCCCCGAGCGAAACCCCGACGCATCGCTGACAGCTGGTTGATCGCTGCCGGCGGAAGGAACGGGCCGCCTCGGTCGCGACGCCGCGGAGATGCCCATGCGTTCCGAAGAGCCCGACGCCGACGCCGGCGCTGGGACGGACTCGAAGCCGCCCGACAGCGACGAGCCGCCGATTCGGTCCAACGATCGGCCGAGCGGCGGTGGCTACGTCAGGCGGCAGCGGGTCTTCCTTCGACGAGCCGAGCGGGGCATCGTCCGCCGTCGCATCGCTGTGCCGGAGATCCGGATGTCGGACGCGCCCGATGAGCACCGATCGCGCGAGATCATGCGGCTCGACCTTGGCGACGAGGTCGAGGTGCTCGCCCATCACGGGGCGTATCTCTGGGTTCGGACGCCGACCGGCGAGGTCGGCTGGATCGCCGACACGGCGATGCCCGGCGACGACCGGCGAGCGCGCCGCCGCTGAGCGCCGCCGCCGCCGAGCGGCGCCCCCGCCGTCCTCAGCGCGCCCTGACGGCCCTCGGCTTCGTCCGCGCCGCGATCCGCGACAGCGCCCCGTCCCAGCCGGCCTCGAACGGGACGCCGCGTTCATCGAGATCGACGACGACCGGGGCGTGGTCGGATGGAATCGGCGGCCCTTTGCGGGCCTCGCGGTCGATCTCGGCCCAGACGATCCGTTCCGCGACCGGTCGCGTGACGTAGAGCAGATCGATCCGCATCCCCTCGTTTCGGTGGAACATCCCGGCCCGGTAGTCCCACCACGAGAAGCGACCGGCGGCATCGCCGGCCGCGACGCGATAGGCGTCGACGAGGCCCCACTCGCGAAGGCGGGCCAGCGCCTCGCGCTCAGGCTCGGACACGTGCGTCCCGCCATGCGCGGCCACGGGATCCCAGACGTCGGCATCGCTCGGCGTCGCGTTCAGGTCGCCGCCGACGACGAGGGGCTCATCCGGCGAGGCAGATTCGTCGAGCCAGCGACGGGCCCGCTCGAACCAGCGGAGCTTGCCGGCGTAGAACGGGCTGCCGACGACCCGGCCGTTGGGCGCGTACAGGCTGACGAAGCGGATGCCGCCGGCAACGGCCGAGACCATCCGGGCCTCATCGGACGGGTCGAAGTCGTCCTCGCTGACGGCCACGCTCGAGCCCGCCCGGCTGTCCCGGACGGGTCCGTCGCCGAAGTTCGTGACGACGTCGGACAGGCCGACCCTGCTCGCGATCGCCACCCCGTTCCAGCGGCCCTCGCCGTGATGGGCCAGCTCGTAGCCCGCCATCCGGAACGGCATCTCGGGCGCATCCTCGTCGGCAAGCTTCGTCTCCTGCATGAGGAGGACGTCGGGCTGGGCTCGCTCAAGCCAGCGCTCCACGGCCTCGGTCCGGGCCTTGAGCGAGTTCACGTTCCAGGTGGCGATCCGCATCGGTCAAGGGTAGCGATCGCCATGGGCGGCCGCCCACGCGACCCGAGCAGCGCGCGAAGCCTAGTAGCGCCGGCCCTTCTGGCGGACGAGGTCGAATGAGGCCGTGTCGGCAATCGCCATGACCGCCATCGTCCCGGCCTGGACCGGATCGCTGACGACGAGGTCCACGTGGTCGGTGATGGAGCCGACCATGTTCAGCGCGATGATCGGGACCCCGACGGCACGAAGCTCGTCTGCGGCCGTGCTGATGTCGCCGCCCATGATCGATCCGGCGAGGACGAGGAGGCGCGCCCGGGGCAGGTCGGCGACCGCGCGCACGGCCGCGGCGATGTTCGCCTCGCCGACGAGAGGGATCGTGTCGACGCTGATCCGCTCGCCGCGGAGGTTGTGACGGTCCGCCTCGCTGACTGCTCCGAGCGCGACCTGGGCAACCTGGGCTCCGCCGCCGACGACGATCACCCGCTTGCCGAAGATGCTGCCCAGGGCTCTCGTTCGGCGGATTGCCTGGATGTCGGGCAATTGGTCGAGGGCGTCGAGGAGCTCGTCCGGCGTCAGGCCGTCGACTTCGATCTCGATCTCGGACTGGGCGGGATCGGTCGGCAGCGGACGGATCGTCGCGATCGTCCGGATCCGCCCGCCATGATCGGCGATCCGGCCGACGATCGAGGCGATCGAGCCGGGTCCGTCGAGGACGTCGAGACGGGCGGCGGCCGCGGTCGTCTCGGGGGAGGGCATGCCGGGCACGGGGAGATGCGGGTCGGGCTAGCGAGCGACGATGTCGGCGATCGACATGCGGCCGGGATCCGATCCGCCGTCCGAATCGTGTGCCTCGTACGCCACGCCGATCGAGTCGAATGCCTCGCGGGTGGCCGCGGCGTCGCTCGTCTCGAGCATCAGCTCGCCGTCGGTGTCCTCGGCGATGCCCACGATGCCGGCGATGTTGACGCCACGCTCCGCGAGGGCCGCCGCCATCCGCGCGAGCGCGCCCGGTCGATCGTCGAGCTTCACCGTGTACCAGACGGACACGCGGGCACCTCCTGTGTTCGGCCGATGGTACCCGTCCGGCGCCCTTCACGACCCGGTCCGGTCACCCACCATCCGCCGTAGTGAATGTCCGCGCCAGCGGCCGACTTGCTGCCGTTCACCACCCGGGATGGTGCCTGGCGAGGGCTGCCACGTCGCTCGTGCGTGCCTGCCGGCCGAGCCGGACAGGCAGTCGGGACTTCGACCACGGGCGATGGTAGCTGGCTGAAACCTCCGCCCCGCGGCGCGCCGACGGCCCGGTCCCGTCACCCACCACCCGCCGTAGTGAGTGTCCGCGCCGGCGGCCGAAGGTCCGGCCATTCACCATCCGGGATGGTGCCTGGCAGGAAGTTGCCAGACCGCCCGTGCGTGCCTCGCGCCAGAGCCGACTGGCGGACGCGACTTCGATCAGCGGGGATGGTATCTGGCTGAACGACGGCATCGAACTCGTCCTGAGGTGGCACGATCCATCGCATGCCCGACCTGAACGTCCAGATCTTCGGCCACGAGCGCGACCAGGGCACGCGCGCCGCGATCCGCTTCTTCAAGGAACGTCGGGTCGCGATTCACCTCGTGGACCTGACCCG
>DATAQF010000234.1:0-3924 GCA_036264795.1 Candidatus Limnocylindrales bacterium
GGGAGGGCCGACGAGCAGGACACCGCGCGGGATCCGCGCGCCGAGCGAGTTGAACTTCTCGGGATATTTCAGGAACTCCACGACTTCCTGGAGCTCGGTCTTGGCCTCGTCGACCCCCGCGACGTCGGCGAAGGTCACGACCGTCTTGTTGCCGAGGAACATCCGCGCTCGGCTCTTGCCGAAGCTGAGGGCCTGGTTGTTCGTGCCCTGGGCCTGTCTCATCATGAAGAAGATGAAGCCGCCGATGATCAGGATCGGCAGCAGCCCGGTCACGAGGATCGAGATCCAGCCGTTGTCCGGGGCGTCCTTGACGGTGTAGACGTTGGGGTCGAGCTTGACGTTGCCGGCCGTCGCAGCGGATTTGATGTCCTGGTAGACCTGGGTGAGGATGTTCGGGACGACCACGTCGTATGTCGTCGAGTCGGGCTTCGTGACGGTCAGCTTCGAGCCCTCCTGGAGGACCTTGGTGACCTTGCCGGACTGTACGTCGTTCAGGAAGGCGGAATAGCCGGTCGAGGACGCGGGCGAGGACTGCGACACGACCGTGAAAACGACGGCGAGCGCGACGATGACCAAGGCCAGCATCACGATGCCGTTGCGGAAGAACCTGGGATTCAACGGAGCCTCCGGGGAGTGAGTGGAGCCGCCGCGCGGCGTCCAGCGGTTCGAGTATAGCGTCGGACGATGACGGTCCCCTGAGATCGGGCTGCCCGTTCATGCACGGTTCATCTCAGGGATTCGGCCGGCAGCACGTGCCGGATGTGTGCGATCGATGACGTTTCCGCAATCGGGACTGGTAGCGGAGGGCGGATTCGAACCACCGACCAAGGGCTTATGAGTCCCCTGCTCTACCACTGAGCTACTCCGCCGCGCGACAAAGACTATCGAGCGGGCGCGAGCGCGGCAAACGAGACTCGGCGCCCCTCTCGCGCGGCGGAGGACGAGCTCGTTTGAGGCGCCGGCGGTTTCCGTTCAAGAGCCGTGGCCGACGCCGTCCTCGACCGCCCGTCTGCCGATCGCAAGGACTTTGCAAGGGCGTTGTGAGGGCCACAACCGGCCCGTCGGCGCGATTTCGAGCGTCTCGCGTTCATACCGTGGCGGTCCCGATATGGGACTGCCCTGGGGGGCGAGGAGGATCGATGGATCCGCGCGTTCGTTTCCCGCTCCGGCTGTCCCGTCGGCCCCGCCAGACTCCAATCCGCCGTCGCACGGCGGCGCTGCTCGGGGCGACCGCCCTCGTGCTGGGCTCCGTCGGCTGGGCGGACGCCGCCAAGCCGCCGGCATCCGCGCCGTTCGTCAACTTCAGCCTGGCAGGGACCCCGCCCCAGGCGCCCGGAACGACGTGCCCCGGCAGCGGATCGTCGTGCGCGAACGGCGCCGCGGAGCCTGCCATCCGCGCGGCTCGCGACGGCAGCTTCTACGCCTCGTCCGAGAACGGCCTCGGCGGAGGGACGCTCGCCTGGAAGTCGACCGACGGCGGGCTTCATTACTCGACCCTCCTCTCGCCGAACGATGTTTCGGGGGTCGGAAACACGGGCTTCGAGCCGGGCGGCGGAGACACCGATGTCGCGGTCGCGCCGGTCGCGAACGCCTCCGGTCGATACAACGTCTACGTGTCGAGCCTGACGCTCGCGAATGTCGACGTCTCGACCAGCACCGATGGCGGCGCGACCTGGACGCTCCACCCGATCACGACCCCCGAGACCCTCGACGACCGTGAATGGGTCGCCGCAGACGGAGCCTCGAAGATCTGCCTGAGCTATCACAACGCGCCGCAGGGCATCACGGTGGGCTGCTCGACCGACGCCGGTGCGACGTGGCTCCAGTACAGCCCGGCGCTCGATGCGCTCCACAGCTTCCAGACGTCCGAGAACGCGATCGGCAATCTCGCGATCGACCCGGCCAGTCACACGATCTACCAGATCTACAGCGCGATCACGACCGCGGCCGAGACGGCCTGCGCGCCGCAGCTCGGCGTCGTCGCCGGGACGTGCGATTACCACGGCGTGTACATGGCGGTCTCGACCGACGGCGGGCTGACCTTCACGGACCGGACCGTCTACATCAACCCCAACGTCATGGTCGGCTACGGCCATCAGTTCACGAACGTCTCGACCGATGCCGCCGGCAACGTGTATGCGGTCTATGGCGACAACCACATCATCTGGTATTCCTGGTCGACCAATCACGGCCTGACGTGGTCGAAGCCGAAGCAGGTCAGCAAGTCGCCCGCGTCGACGGCGATCTTCCCGTGGAGCGTCGGCGGGGCGGCCGGCAAGCTGGACGTCGTCTATTACGGATCGAGCTACTACGACGGCGTCACCGTCCCCGACAACTACCCCGCGTCAGCGACGTGGAGCGTCTACTTCGCCCAGAACCTCTCTGCCACGAGCCCCAGCGGCTCGTTCAGCCAGGTCGCCGCGTCGCCCGTCGTTCACACGGGCGGCGTCTGCGAGAGCGGAGTCGCATGCACGGGCAACCGCGACCTGTACGACGACTTCGGGGTCGCAGCAAATCCTCGGACCGGGCTGGCGTCGATCGTGTACTCGGACGATCAGTACCGGAACGATGCCTCCAATGCGCCGTCGTCGACCTGTACGGCCGCCGGGAACAACACTGCGAGCTGCGATCACACGGCGATCGCGACCCAGGTGTCGGGCAAGGGGATCGGAATCACCGCTCCCTGAGCGGACGGGCGCGGGCGACCGACCAGTCCGTCGTCCGCGCGTCACCTAGACGGAGGGCCGAACCTCGGCGGCAACGGGCTCGCCGCGCATGTCCGCGGCCGCGCGCTGGACCGCCCGGATGATCGGCTGGTAGCCCGTGCAACGGCAGAGGTTGCCAGCCAGCGCATCCCGGATCGCCTCCTCCGAGGGATCGGGATCCGCGGCGATCAGCGCCGCCGCCGAGATCAGCATTCCCGGGGTACAGAAGCCGCACTGGATCCCGCCGCCCTCGAGGAAGGCGCGCTGAAGCGGATGCAGCTCGTCGGCTCCGGCCAGGCCCTCGACGGTCGTGATCTCGCGGCCGGCGGCCTGGAGGGCGAGGTATGAGCACGAGTTCACCGGACGGCCGTCGATCAGGACCATGCATGCCCCGCACTCCGAGTCGTCGCAGCCCTCCTTCGTCCCGGTGCGGCCGAGGTCGTCGCGGAGAACTCGGAGCAGGGTCCGACCGGGTTCGACGACCGCACTCAGGGGCAACCCGTCGACCGTCAGCTGGAGAAGCTCCGCCACCGCTCAGATCTCCTGTCCGTGGGCCCAGCGCGAAGCCGGGATCGGGACCTGCCCGCCGGTGGCCCGGGCGGCGGCCGCCGCAAGGACTCGGGCCACGACGACCTCGAGCATCGCCCGTCGATAGTCGGCGCTGGCTCGGACGTCGTCGATCGGGCGGGCGGCGGCCGCGGCGGCGCGACCCGCGTCGAGGAAGCTCGACCGCGTCGACGGCGCGCCCCGCAGGACGGCCTCGGCCTCGGGGGCGCGGACGATCGTCGGCGCGACCGCCGTGAGCGCAATCCGCGCGTCGCGGACGACACCGTCGGCGATCGACACGAGCGCGGCGGCACCGACGACCGCGATCTCCATGGCCCGCCGGTACTCGAGGCGGATGTACGCACTCCCGGAGCCCGCGGCCGCAGTCGGGACCGTGACGCGGGTCAGCAGCTCGCCCTGGGTCGCGATCGTCCGGCCGGGGCCGGTCGCCAGGTCTGCCGCCGGGAGGCTCCGCGTCGCGCCACCGGGCCCGCGGAGCGTGACCTCGGCGTCGAGGACGACGAACGGGGCGATCGTCTCGGCGGCCGGCGACGCGTTCATCAGGTTGCCACCGATCGGTCCCGTGCCGCGGGTCGCGGGCGACCCGACGATCGAGGCCGCGTCAGCGAGGGCCGTCCAACCGGCCCGGACCTCCGTCGACGCGGCCAGCCAG
>DATAQF010000239.1:0-2381 GCA_036264795.1 Candidatus Limnocylindrales bacterium
GATGCGGTCAGCGGATCCGCCGCCGGCAGCGGCTCTGCCTTCGGTGAGGCGGCCGCGCCCGCCGCGTCCGGGGCTCCGTCGCCGTACCGCTCGAGGAACTCCTTCGGAGGCCCGATCTCACCGCCGAGCGCCTCAACGAACGGGTCTCGCGTCGTGCCCACGGTCGCCCGCGATCCGCGCTCGATCTCGGCGAGCGGGCCGCGGAGGAAGATCGAGGCCACGCCGGACGCCGCGATCAGGAAGCCGACGAGGACGAGCACGATCGTCGTCCCGACGAGGTCGGCGATCGGGCCGACGATGAGGATCGGCAGGAAGCTGGCGACCGACACGAGCATGTTGAGAACGCCGAAGACGCGGCCTCGAACATCCTCCGGGATGTCCTCCTGGAGCTGGGTCTGGGACGGGATGGCGACCGCCGCGTAGGCGATCCCCGCGAAGAACGCGACCGCGACGACGATCGACAGGAGCGACGTCAGAAGCGATAGGTCCGGCAGGCCGGTTCGCGTTGCCGACGTGGCCAGGAAGCTGCTGATCCGGCCGGACAGGGCCATGACGACGAGAAAGACACCGAGCGCGATCAGGCCACCCTCGATGACCCGCCGGCGCGGGATCAGACGGCCGTAGGCGTTCAGCAGGAGGATCCCCATGACGATCCCGATGCCGAGCGGCAGGACGACGACGACGAAGTCCTCGGACCCGAGGCCGAGCGTCTTCTGGGCGAAGCTCGGCCCGAGGACGCCGAGCACGCCGACGAGCGATGCGGCGATGCCGAGGTAGATGAGGGACCAGCGGATCTCCCGGTGACCTCGGATGTAGCTGAGGCCCTCGCGAAGCTGGAGGATGACCGAGCCGATCGCGTCCTCGGCCTCGCGAACCTGGACCCGCCCGCGAGCGGTTCCCGCCGGCACCTCGCGGACCGGCGCCGGCGCCGACGGCAGGGTCGAGCAGAAGACGGCCGCGACGAAATAGAGGGCCGCGACCGTGATCAGGAGAACCTCCGGACCGGCGATCTTCACGATCAGCGGGCCGATGAGGGTGAACCCGAGCGCGAACGCCGCGTTCAGGGTCAGCGTGAAGATGCCGTTCGCCGACAGCAGCTGATGGCGCGGGACGACGCGCGGGATCATCGCGGCCTCGGCCGGGGCGAAGAACACGGTGATCGTCGACACGGCGATGTTCAGGAGGTAGATGAAGGCGAGGTTCGTCCCGACGACGAACATCGCGAGGAACGCGAGACCCCGCAGGACGTTCGTGAGGATGAGGACGAGCCGGCGGTCGAGGCGATCGACGAAGACGCCGGCGAGGGCCGAGAAGAGCACGGCCGGCAGGAGGAACGTCAGGATCAGGGCGCTGACCGCGGTCGTCGACCCCGTCGACTTGGCGATGATCACCGTCAGCCCGAAGATGACCATGTTCCCGCCGATCTGAGTCGCCGCCTGGGCGAGCCACAGGAGCAGGAACGGGCGGTTTCGGAAGACGTCGACGGCGCTCCCCGGGGCGTCGGCCGCGATCGCGGGTGCGGCCCCGCGCTCCGTCACGAGGCGCTGGGCCGAGGGGCGGCTGCCGCGCTGAGAAGGGGGTCGCCGCGCCGGACGAACGCGCCCAGGCGGCGCTCCAGGGTCCGCCGCTCGAGAAGCACGTGGCGGCCGCAGGTCTCGCACCGCAGCCCGATATCCGCCCCGAGTCGATCGACCAGCCACGCGGTGCCGCCGCACGGGTGGGCGCGCTGCAGCCGGAGGACATCGCCGAGATAGAGCGTGAGCGCGGGCCGGTCCGTCATCCGGCCGAGGGTATCAAAGACGGGGATGGCCATGGTCCGGAACGAGACTCCGGCGCGACGCCGGCAGCTGGACCGGCTTGTCCATCGGCGCGACCTCGAGCGTGACCGACGGATCGGTCGCGGAGAGCTGGGCGATGATCCCGCCGGCACGAGTGAGCGATCCGACGAGCGTCTCGGGCGGCCCGATCGCCCGAATCCGGAACGGATCGCCGAGGAGGAACCCGTCGACGTCGAGCGAACCCGGCTGGCCGCTCACGGACGTCCCGGCGACCACCCGGTAGTCGTCGATCGCGATCGCCTCCGCACCCGCGTTGCGGAGCTCGTTGATCAGGTCGCCGACGGCGGTGGCCCCGACCTTGCCGCCGACCGTGATGGCCACGCCCCGCCCGGACACGGGATCGAGCCCCGTCCACGCGCGAATCCTCGCGAGGTCCGACGCGATCTGGTCCACGGAAGTCGCGCCGGTGGCCCGGTTCGCCCGCAGCTCGTCGAGCTGCGCCTGGAGGGTCGAGATCTCCGAGCGGAGACGGTCGTTCTGGCTGTTGACGTTCGCGACCAGCGTCGTCAGGTTCTGGGTGGAGAGGGCCTCCAGGGCGGATCC
>DATAQF010000267.1:0-3620 GCA_036264795.1 Candidatus Limnocylindrales bacterium
CTTCGGATCGCTGACGACGAGCGTCAGGCGCGGCTCGGTGAAGAGGAGGTCGTAGACGACGAACGATCCGAGGGCCGTCGCGAGCGCCGGTCCGGTTCCGAGGAGAGATCCGGCGATGACGACGGCGACGAAATAGACGGGTGACGCATCGGTGAGCCCGACGGCGGGACTCTCGAGGACGGATGCCACCACGGTCGCCAGCGCGAGGACGGCGGCGATCAGCCCGACGCTGGATGCCAGGCGGGCGGGGGTCGGCCGACGAAAGGAGAGGTCCGGGCGGACGAGCCGGCGCACGGCTACTCCCCGGTGAACCGAGGTGGCCGCTTCTCGAGGAACGCCGCGATTCCTTCGGCGTGATCGGCCGTCGAGCCGGCCATCCCCTGGAGCGTGGCCTCGGTCCGGAGCTGTTCCTCGAGGCTCGCCGACCACGACGCCTCGAGGGCTCGCTTCGTCAGCGCGAATGCCTGCGGGGCCATCGCCGCGAGCCGGAGGGCGACCGAGCGGGCCTCCACGAGGAGCGCATCGCCGGGGACGACGCGCGCAACCAGCCCGATGCGCTCCGCCCCCGCCGCCGACAACGGGTCGCCGAACAGCATCATCTCCGCCGCTCGAGACGCGCCGACGAGCCGTGGCAGCAGCCATGTCGCCCCCGAGTCCGGGATCAGCCCGATCCGCCCGAAACCGAGCAGGAAGCTCGCGCTGTCGGCCGCGATCCGCAGGTCGCAGGCGAATGCGAGAGAGGCACCCGCGCCCGCTGCGACGCCGTTGATCGCGCCGAGGATCGGCTTCGGGTGGCGCCGCATCGCGAGGATGATCGGGTTGTAGCGCTCGCGAATCTCCGTGTCGAGCGGCGGCGCGCCGGGGTCCAGCCGCTCACGAAGATCCTGTCCCGCACAGAACGCCCGACCGGCACCGGTCAGGACGATGGCCCGAACGGCCGAATCTGCGCTGGCCTGCTCGAACGCAGCCAGGAGGTCCCGCTTGAGCGGGATCGTCAGCGCATTGAGCGCCTCGGGCCGATCGAGCGTGAGCGTGGCGACCCCGTCGGCGATCTCGACGCGGAGATCTGACACGCGTCAGGCGGCGGTCGACGCGCCGTCGAACTCCGTGAGCCGGCCGTCGACGACCTCGAAGACCCGCCGGTCGATCGGTTCGTCGGCGCCGCCGGAGTGCTCGACCACGAACTCGGCAAAGAGCCGCGCGAACTCGCCGTCGCCCGGACGAAGGGCGCCGGCGATCAGGACATGACGCTCCGGGATGCCGACCAGGACGCGGCCAGTTGCACCTAGCTCGGAGGACAGGCGCTGGAGGACCTCGGGCAGGAGGATGCGCGCGGCATCCCAGCCCTCGCCCGTGTCGGACGAGATGAGCCGACGCTCGCCGGAGACCTCATCGGTCCAGGCCGCCCCGGCCGACCATCGGGCAAGGTTCCCGAGCGCCGCCTCCTGGATCTGGGCGATGGGGACGCCCCACGAGAGGACATGGTCGCCGTTCACGATCACGTCGAACCCGCCCGCATGGAGGCCGTACACCACGCCCAGCCCGCACGGCCCCTCGTCGATCAGGGGCTGCGAATGGTTCCGGGCCGCGTCCGCGCTCAAGGCCGCCTGGTCGATGTCCGCAACGACCATCCCCGGGGTCCCCGGCGGACGAAGGATCGGGAACAGGATCTCCTTGGCTGCGGACCAGTCGTGCTCCGGTGACTCAGCGATCGAGGCATGGTGCTGCGGCGGCGGGACGTGGCCCGAGACGGGCGCCGACGCGTCGATCGGCGCGAGGACGTCCGGCGCGGTGTCGCGGAGCGCGCCCGGCGACTCCTCGGCGATGTCGCGCGAGATGTCGAGGCCGAAGTCGCTCCCCCCGCCATCGTGGTCTCGTTCCATCTCAACGTCCCTTCCATGTCGGCGAGCGCTTCTCGACGAACGCCGCCATTCCCTCATCCTGGTCGTCACTCGCGAACAAGAGGTAGAACGCTCGCCGTTCGTGTTGCAGACCCGCCGCCAGCGGCAGCTCCTGCGCGGCCCGCACCGCCTCCTTCGCCGCCAGCACGGCGACCGGTGCCTGGCCGGCGATTCGCATCGCGAGATCCAGCGCCTCGTCGAGCGTGGCGTCGGAGGCGACGACCCGGCTGACGAGGCCCATCCGCTCGGCGTCGGCGGCGGTGATCGTTCGGCCGGTCAGGATGAGGTCCATCGCTCGCGCCTTCCCGATCGCTCTCGTCAGCCGCTGCGTGCCGCCCGCCCCCGGCATGACCCCGAGATTGATCTCCGGCTGGCCGAAGACCGCATCCTCGCCGGCGACGATGAGGTCGCAGCTCATCGCGAGCTCACACCCGCCCCCGAGGGCGAAGCCGCGAACGGCTGCGATCAACGGCGTGCGGATCGCACCGATCCGGTCCCATGCGCCGAATCGGTTCTCGACGAGCAGGCTGACCGGCGTCTGGCGGGCAAGCTCCCGGATGTCCGCACCGGCGGCGAAGGCCCGCGTGCCGCTGCCCGTCAGCACGATCGCGCG
The DNA here is from genome assembly GCA_036264795.1 of Candidatus Limnocylindrales bacterium. Lineage (GTDB taxonomy): Bacteria > Chloroflexota > Limnocylindria > Limnocylindrales > CSP1-4 > CF-46. The sequence continues at coordinate 2,515 of DATAQF010000267.1, forward strand.
GCAGTCGGGGTCGACGTCGAGGCGCTCCAGCACGGTCGCAAGATCGTCGAGGAGATCGAAGCTCAGGGCGTTGAGGACGTCTGGACGGTCGATCGTGACGAGCGCGACGCCGGCGGCCGGCCCGGACCGGACCGGAGCGGGGAACTCGAGCCGAACGAGACTCTGCTCCGCCGGCTGGGCGCTGTCGGTCGGCACGGTCTGGGTCACACGGTCCTCCGTCCGGAAACGCGCTCACAGTAGCAGCGACCGCCAAGGCGGAGCACCCCTCCCCGCTCAGCCGAGGTCCGGGGCATCCTCGAGGACGAGGAACGTTGCGAGCCCCGGCGCGATCTCGCGGAGCTTCCGCCCCGCCTGGCGCATCGGCTCCGAAGCGAGTGCCTCGTCCAGGGCCGCCCGGTCGTCGAAATCCATCGCCGTGACCAGGACGAGGTCCGTCTCCCCGCCGAGCGCCTCGCTCACGCGGCGGACCCGTGTGGAGCGGAGACCTTCCGTTTGGGCGACCAGCGGCATGTGCTCATCGGCGTAGCGGCGCTCGAACTCGGCGAGCGCCTCGGGGCCGCCATCCGGGCGTCGGTAGAGGACCAGCAACGTCGTCATCGGGCTCCTCCGGTTGTCGGGTCTTGAGATCAGCGCGTCGAGTCGGATAGCCAGTCCACATCGGTCTGGTCGTCGGGTTCCACCGGGACGGACAGGGCCGGAGGATCAGGTCTCGCTGGCGCCGCGGCCGGTGCGAGGACCTTCCCACCCGACCTCCCCTGCTCGACGGCTGCAGCGTGGGCGCTGGCCTCGGACCGACTCCGAGCGATGGCCTCGGTTGATCGGAAGAAGCCGGCCAGCGCCTCGTTGAACAGGCCCGGCCGACGGCTCATCACCTCATGGCCGCAAGCCGGCGCCACGAACAGGCGGCCATCGGGAAGCTGTCGCGCGATCCCCCACGCGTGGTCGACGGGGACGAACGGGTCGCGATCGCCGCAGACGACCAGGCTCGGCGCATCGATTCGCCTGAGGTCCCGTGGGCTGAGCAACGGCTGCGATGCGACATCGGCGGCGATCGCCGGCAGGAGTCGCCGCCATGCACCTGCGCCCTGACCCGTGTCGTGCCGCCG
>DATAQF010000317.1:0-8990 GCA_036264795.1 Candidatus Limnocylindrales bacterium
ATCCTCGGTGCCCTGAGCCGCCGGTTCGTCGCGCGGTTCCCGCAGGGCGAGCAGGCCGTCGGGCTCGCGGAGGCCTGAGCCCATCGACCCCGCGATTCGGGGAGGTGCCGCGTCTCGCTCCGTCGGCGGCACCTCGCTCTCCGACCAGGATGCCACGTTCCTGGCAAGTCTCGCGCCCGCCGCACCGTCGGCCTATCACCGCCTCAGCCCGCTGACGAAGGCCGTCGCGGCCACGGTCGAGTCGCTGGGCGCGTTCGTGATCGGCGGGTATCTCGGGCCGATCGCGATCATCGCCCTCGCGATCCTGCCGGCCGCGGTTATTGCCGGCGTCGCCGGGCGGCTGATCCGGATCTCGGCGCTGCTGACCCTGCCGATCGCAATCTCGGTGGTGCTCGTCAGCGTCTTCACCCGAGCGGGATCGACGATCCTGTTCACGGTCGGCCCGTTCGACGCCACGCTCGAAGGCGTCGACTTCGCCGGTCAGACGCTCGTCCGGCTGTTCGCAATCTCGACCTCCATCGGGCTTTTCGGGCTGACGACGGAGCCGCGGAGCTTCGTCCTCGATCTCGAGCGCCGCGGGCTCTCGCCGCGGTTCGCGTTCGTCGCACTTGCCACGCTCGAGGCCGTCCCGGCGATGGTCGAGCGGGCGAACGTCATCGCCAGCGCCCAGCGCGCCCGCGGCCTCGACACGGAAGGAAGCGTCCGCGCCCGCCTGCGCGGCGTCCTGCCGCTCGTCGGTCCGGTGATCCTGTCGTCGCTGACGGAGGTCGAGGAGCGGAGTCTCGCGCTCGAGGTCCGAGCGTTCGGCCGGCCGGGTCGCCGCGAGCTCCTCTGGCGAATCCCCGACAGCGGCCCCCAGCTCGCGGCTCGCTTCCTGATGCTCGCCGCCTTGATCGGGGCGATCGTGATGCGCGTCACCGGCACGTTCCCCCATCTGCCCTGACCGATGCTGCAGCTGACAGGCGCGACGTATCGCTATGCCGGCTACGCCAAGGCCGTGCTCCACGACATCGACCTGCGGCTCGACGACGGCGAGATCGTCGGCCTCGTGGGCCCGAACGAAGCCGGCAAGTCGACGCTGTGCCTGGTCGCCTCCGGGCTTGCGCCAACGTCGATCGGCGGCGATCTCAAGGGCACGCTGACGCTCGACGGGGTCGCGGCCGCCGGCCTGAAGACCCATGAGCTCGCCGAGCGTGTCGTCGTCGCCTTCCAGAACCCGAACACCCAGCGATCCGGGATCGCCGCGACGGTCTTCGAGGAGATCGCCCTCGGACCGATGAACCTCGGGCTGCCGGTTGCCGAAACGGTTGCCAGGACCCGCGAGGCGATCGCGCGGCTTCGTCTCGAGGGGCTGATCACGCGCGACCCCCAGCGCCTGTCGGGCGGCCAGGCGCAGCTCGTGGCGATCGCGTCGCTGCTCGCGATGCGGCCGCGCCACATCATCCTCGACGAGCCGACCGCCCAGCTCGACCCTGCCGGAACGCGACTGGTCGGCGAGGCGCTTCGCTCGCTCGCCGAGACCGGGACGTCGCTCCTGATCGCGGAGCACAAGACGGACCTGCTGGACGGCCTATGTGGTCGGATCGTCGCGATCGACGGCGGAAGGATCGTCATGGACGGCCCGACGGCCGAGGTCTTCGACGATCCACGTCTGGCAGAGCTGGGCGTGGAGCCGCCGGCGCGGGCACGGCTCGGGCGGGCCCTGGCAGATCGCGGCGTCGATCCGGCAGTCATCGAGGGCGCGCTCGCCGCCGCGAGCGCAATGGCGGTCGAGGGATGACGGGGCCCGAGGCGGTGCTGCGGACAGAGAGTCTCGTCCATGTCTACCCGGGCGGGACACGCGCCCTCGATCGTGTCGACCTGGCGATCCACCGCGGCGAGCGGGTTGCGATCGTCGGCCAGAACGGATCCGGCAAGACGACGCTCGTGCGCCACTTCAACGGTCTCCTCCGCCCGACTGAGGGACGGGTCCTCGTCGATGGCACGGACGCGGCCGGGCAGCGGGTTGCACGGCTCGCGGCGGTCGTCGGGCTGGCATTCCAGGACCCGGACCGCCAGATCTTCGCCGGCAAGGTGCGGACGGAGGTTGCGTTCGGGCCACGGAACCTCGGTCGGACCGGGCCTGACCTCGAACGGGCCGTCGACGAAGCGCTCGTCGCAACCGGTCTCGACGGCGAGGCCGGCACGAACCCGTACGACCTGGGTTACTCCCGCCGAAAGCTCCTGGCGCTCGCGTCGATCCTTGCGATGGGGACGCCGGTGGTGGTTCTCGACGAGCCGACGACGGGCCAGGACGCCCGCGGCGTCGAGCGGATCCGGCAGATCGTCGATCGGCTCGGCGGCGATGGCCGCACCGTCATCGCGATCAGCCACGACATGCGCTTCGTCGCGGAGTCGTTCGAACGCGTCGTCGTCATGCGCGAAGGGCACATCGCTCTTGACGGCACGCCCGCGGAGGTCTTCGCGGAAGGCGCCTGGCCGACCCTCGCCTCCACCTTCCTGGAGCCCCCGCTGGCGGCCCGGATCGGTGCACGACTCGCGCTGGGATCGACGCCGACGGACGCCGCGCTGCTGGCCACGCTCGGCCCGCGTTCCGCCTAGGCGCGCCGGCGATCCTCGACCCCGGGCGGCGTCCGCTCCGCTCGGTTCGAGCGGGGACGGGACCATCGGGCTGTTGTCGCGCACGTGGCGGTCGGCGACCGTTGCGCCCATGCACCTCCGCACGACCGGTCGACGCTGCGTTGCGCTGATCACGGTCCTGATGGTCGCCGCCTGCAGTGGCACGCCCGCGGCGACGAGCGCGCCCTCCGCGTCGAACCCGGTTCAGGCGACGCCGACGACCTCGGCGGCGGCTCCGAGTGACCCCACGACCGGCGCATGCTCCCTTCCGGCGGTCCCTGGCCGGCCGCCGGCCGGCACGCCGCCGGCGTCGCTCGTGCCCGATCGCGGCGCGTGGTTAGGCATGGGTCTCGACTGGGCCACCGACAGCGTCGCCGCCGTGCGCCAGCGCGCGGGCCCGGGGCTCACACCGGCCGTCTGGGTGCAGTTCGCGCGGGTGCCCTTGCGACCAGAGGACCGGACGAGCCTGGACGGGTTCGTCCAGCAGGTGCGATCGGTCGGCGGCATCGCCCTGATCACCCTGGAGCCGACCGACGGGCTTGCCTCGGTGGATCAGGCGAGCGCGGCAGCCGTCGCGGACCTGCTGGCCGGCTATCGCGCGTGCGGCGTCGGGGTCATCCTCAGGTTCGCCCATGAGATGAACGGCAGCTGGTACGCGTGGGGACAGGACCCCACGGCCTACGTCGCGTCCTTCCGGATGGTCGCCGCTACCGTTCATCAACGGGCGCCCGGCGTCGCGATGCTCTGGGCGCCGAACAGCGGGTCTGGCTATCCGTTCGCCGGCGGCGCGTTTGCTGCCAAGCCCGGCTCGGCCGCGGCGACCGCGCTCGACACCAATCACGATCGAAAGCTGACGGCGGCTGACGACCCGTATGCCCCGTATTGGCCGGGTGACGACGCGGTCGACTGGGTCGGGATGTCGGCTTACCACTTCGGCAATACCTATCCGTGGGGCGCGAATGTCGTGCCGCGACCCGGCGCGTTCGCCGGCCTGCTGACCGGCTCATCCGGCGGGCCTGACTTCTATTCGACGTGGGCGGTGGGCCATCACAAGCCCATGGCCATCGTCGAGACGGCGGCCCTCTGGCGTCCGTCCGGCGGCGGGGCGAGCGAGCTCGCCATCAAGCAGGGATGGTGGCGGCAGGTCTTCTCGGAGGCCACCCGACGAGACTTCGGCGACGTCCGCCTCATCGGCTGGTTCGAGTGGCGCAAGCACGAGGCCGAGGTCAACGACATCGTCGACTGGCGCCTGACGGCCAATCCGAAGGTTCTGGCCGCTTTCGCCGCTGACCTGCCGAACGGCCTGCTGGGATTCGCGCCCGCACCCTGAGCGAGACCGCCTCGCCCGCGGGTCGGCTCTGGCTCAGCGACCGGTGCGGAGGCTCACGACGAGGAGCAGGAACGACGTCTCGAGGACGTCGACCCCGGCGATCACCAGGGCGACGACCAGTGGCAGCGGATGCCCGAGGAGCCAGCCGGCACCCGCCGCGAACGCGGCCACGGCGAGGAAGACAAGCCGGACACCGCGGATCATCGCTGCGATGTCTCGGCGTGCGTCGAGCGACGCATCAGGGTCATCAGGTTCGATTCGGTCGGCATCGCCCCCTTCGGGATTCGCGGCGAGGAGGGCGAGCGCCGCGGACAGCAGCCAGATGCCGATCGCCGCGGCGAGGCCGACGAGTGCGGCCCGGATCGGCGCCGGTGGCGTGACGAACGCGGTCAGGGCGGCGGCATCCCAGCCGAGTGCAGTCCCGGCGGCGATCGCGCCGGCGCCGGCAATCAGCCAGGCGAGGCGCCCGCCGCGGCCGGATCCGCTCGTCATCTGCCGGAGGCTCGCGTGAGCTCCCGATCCGCCACGCTCATTCGGGGGCGGCAACCAGGAGCTCGACCGGATGGATCTCGCCCTCGACGATCCGGAATGCGCCCAGGGCCGGATCGTCGGCCTCGAGCGACACGAGGATGTACAGGGCGTCCGGGTAGAGGGCGAGGGCGAGATCCGTCGGGCTCGGGTAGGCCGGCGAGCGGACATGGCTGTGGACGATCGCCCAGAAGACCTCGTCGGCGTCGTCGGTCGCGATCGTGAGGCGCAGCAGGTCTTCGGAGTCGATCTCGTAGCGATACGGGCTGGCGGCGGCGTTTCGCGTCGGCTCGAAGCGCAGGGCGACCCCGCCGTCGGCTGCCGGCCGGTCGCCGACGATCAGGCCGCACGCCTCGTTCGGATCCTCGGCGCGTGCCTGGTCGACGATCGCCTGGATGAGGTCGGCGGAGAGGTGGATCGATGCCGGTCCGGGATGCGCGTTCAACGGTCGGTGAGCTCGTCGGCGAGAAGGTCCATCAGCAATCCATCGTGCCACGACCCGTCGAGATCGCCCTCGTAGCGTCGCATGATCCCCACCGGCCGGAACCCGACGCGACCGTAGGCCCGGATCGCGCGATCGTTCGAGGCCGCCGGATCGATCGTGATCCGGTGATGGCCACGCGCATCGATCAGCCAGCGGGCGACCGTGCGGACCGCGTCCGAGCCCAGCCCGCGGTCCTGGGCGTGCCCGGCGAGCACGAGGTCGATGCCGGCGTGGCGGTAGCGCGGCTCCGTTTCCTCATGGGCCTGGATGATGCCGACGATCGCTCCACCCTCTTCGATCGCCCAGACCGCGACCTCGTCGTCGCGGCCGGTCAGCTCGCGGGCGTCCTCGGCCGGATCCGCGGCCTGCCACCAGGGATGGACGGTCGGGTCGGCCAGGATCTCGGTGAACGCCGCCAGGTCGTACGCCTCAGCGGGACGGAGATGCACCCGCCGGCCGTCGAGCGGAACGCCCGACCGATGGATCGGCGGCCAGCCGCCGCCCGGGCTTACCACCAGCTGACGCCGCCCTCGAGATCGTCGTGCATCTCGTCGAGGTCGCGCGTGAACGTCCCTGCGGACAGGTATTTCCAGCCGCCGTCTGGCAGCAGCGCCACGATCGTCCCCGATGTCATCAGCTGGGCCTCGCGCGCGGCAGCCACCAGGACCGCGCCACACGACGGGCCACCGAAGATCCCCTCGCGCTCGACGAGGTCGCGGAGCGCGGCGATCGCGTCGGCGTTCGCGACGAGGTACTTCGCATCGAGCATCGTCGGATCGAAGATCTCCGGGACGAACCCTTCGTCGAGGGAGCGGAGGCCCTGCACCAGCTCCCCGGGGAGCGGCTCCGCCGCGACGATCCGGACGCCGGGCTTCGCCCGATGCAGAAACCGCCCGACGCCCATCAGCGTGCCGCTCGTCCCGAGCCCGGCCACGAAGACGTCGATCTCCGGGCAGTCGGCGAGGATCTCCGGCCCGGTCGTCTCCTCGTGGGCTCGCGGGTTCGCATCGTTGCCGTACTGGTAGGGCATCACGAAGCGCGGGTCCTTCGACACGAGGTGCTTCGCCAGCGCGATCGCGCCGTTGCTGCCGAGATGCCCGGGTGAATCGATGACCTCCGCGCCGAAGAGGGCGGCCATCTGGCGTCGCTCGTTCGTCACGTTGTCGGGCATCACGAGGGCCACGCGGTAGCCCTTTCGCCGGCCGATCATCGCGAGGGCGATTCCGGTGTTGCCGGATGTCGGTTCGAGGATGATCGAATCGAGCCGGAGGAGGCCGCGGCGCTCCAGGTCCTCGACGAGATACTTCGCGATCCGGTCCTTCACCGAGCCGGTCGGGTTCACCATCTCGAGCTTGGCGAAGATCCGGACGTTCGGATTCGGCGACATCCGCGGGATCTCGACGAGCGGCGTGTGGCCGATCGCGTCGAGGATGTCGTCATAGCGGCCGCCGTGCGGGGTCAGGCCCTCGTGGGCACGGACGTGCGCTCGCCGCTGGTCGGCGCCGTGAGCCGGGTCTCGAGGGCCAGCGCCGTCCGGCTCCGGGGACCGGACGATCGCCGGCTTCGGGAGCGCCATCTCAGCGCTGGTGGGCGCCGCCGGCCATCGCCGGAAGGAGGCGCACCTCGTCGCGCTCGCTCACGGCCGTCGCCAGCCCGTCGAGATACCGGACGTCCTGGCCGTTGACGTACACGTTGACGAACCGGTTCAGCCCGCCGTCGTCGGTCAGCAGCTGGCCGCGAAGCGAGGGGTACTGAGCCGTCAGCTCCGTCACGAGCTCGCCCACGGTCGCGCCGCCCAGCTCCAGCTCCTTGCTGCCCCCGACCTGGGGACGGAGCACGGCGGGGATCTTGATGACGCTCACGCGGGACCTCCGAGGACGAAGGGCTGCTCGGCGGCGGGCGCCCCGAACGATGGGATGGGCAGCGGCCGGCCCTCCGCCCGGGCGGCGACCGCCTCGGTCGAGCAGACGGGGCATTCGGGATCGCGCCGCAGCTTCAGCTCCGTGAACGTGGTGTCGAGCGCATCGAAGAGCAGAAGCCGGCCCGAGAGCGTCTCGCCGATCCCGAGCAGGACCTTGATCGCCTCGTTGGCCTGGAGCATGCCCATGATCCCGGGCACGACTCCGAGCACGCCCGCCACGGAGCAGCCGGGTGCGAGCTCCGGCGGCGGCGGTGTCGGGTACAGGCACCGATAGCACGGTCCCTCGTACGGAATGAACGTCGTCAGCTGCCCCTCGAACCGGAAGACGCTCGCGTGGATCACCGGGATGTTCTTGGCGACCGCCGCGTCGTTGAGGAGGTAGCGGGTCTCGAACGTGTCCGTGCCGTCGATGATCACGTCGTAGCCGGCGATGATCCGGTCGACGTTGTCGGCGACGAGCATCTCCTCGTGGGTGATCACGTTCACGTCGGGGTTCAGGGCGTTGATCGTCTTCTTCGCCGATTCGACCTTGCGCTCCCCCACCCGGTCGTTCGTGTGCAGGATCTGGCGCTGGAGATTCGAGAGGTCGACGACGTCGAAGTCGACGATTCCGATCGTGCCGACGCCGGCCGCGGCGAGATAGAGAGCCGCCGGGGAGCCGAGACCGCCGGCCCCGATGAACAGCGCCTTCGACTGGAGCAGCCGGGTCTGGCCGGCCGCGCCAACCTCCGGAATGAGCAGGTGGCGGCTATAGCGCTGCTTCTGCTCGCCCGAGAGGATGACCGGCGCCTCCCACGGCAGGCCGGCCGATTTCCACGCCTGGAACCCGCCCGACATCGACGCCACGTTCGTGTAACCGAGCTGCTCGAGCGTCTGGGCCGCGAAGAGCGACCGGACGCCGCCGGCGCAGTACAGGACGACCGGGGCGTCGCGGTCGGGCACGGCGGCCTCGATCTGCTGCTCGACGTAGCTCTTGCTGATGTGGACGGCGCCCGGCAGGTGGCCCTGCTCCCATTCGGAGTCCTCGCGGACGTCGATGACGGCGGCGCCGCCGTCGGGCTGGGCGTCGACCTCCTGCGGCGTCACCTCGCGGATCTGCGAGCGCGCCTCACGGAGGAGGTCGGCATAGGTTCGTGGCATGTTCGGCAAGTGCTCCGATGGAAGACGGGCTGCCGGCTGTTCGCGCGGCAGGGCGGAAGGACGAGGTTGGGCTGAGCCGGCTACGCCGGCCGGCGACACAAGCAGCCGCGCCCGCAGTCGATCGTCACGCGTTCGACTCCTGGGGGAGCGCCGGCTCCGATGTGGGACTGCCGGCCTCGACCAGCGCCTTCTGGAGCGTCTCGTGGCTGAGCATCGCGCATTTCAGTCGCGCCGGGCTGATGTCGATGCCGAGGAGATCCAGGAGGTCGTCGGCGCGAAACGCCTCGGCGTCGGCGACGGTCTTGCCCTTGATCTCGTCGGTCAGGAGGCTCGCGCTGGCCTGGCTGATCGCGCAGCCACGACCCGTGAACCCGACCCGCTCCACGACACCGTCGCGGACCCCGAGCTGCAGGGTGATCCGGTCGCCACACAGCGGGTTGCTGCCCTCGAAGCTGCTCGTGGGCTCATCGATGACCCCGAAGTTGTGGGGCCGTCGGTAGTGCTCCAGGATGTAGTCGCGGTAGAGATCGTCCATCGGTTCCGTGCAGTTTAGAGAAGGGCGAGGATCAGGCCCATCGCGAGAAAGGCGATCCCGGCGATGGCGAGACCGAGAAGCCGCAGGCAACCGCTGTCCACGTCGACTCCTTCAATCCCGAGCGTTTTCGTCGGGATTAAATGTACGTGCGAGGCCCCTCGGCGTCAATCGACATCGGGGGTGGGTAGTGGGTAGGCCGGTCCGTCGGCTGTCGCCTGATCTGGTTCGCGGAGTTGAGTGCGCGCCGTCCTAAGACCCAGGCGACGCTCGGGGAATCGTTGTCTTGTCCTGCACCAGCACCTGGCCGAGGTCGTCCGAGCGAACACTGACGACCACGGTCTCTCCGTCGACGAACTGGAAGACGACGTGGCCATAGTTCGGCGGTCACCCGGGGCAGCCAGCCTCGATGTCGCACCATGCGCCGAAGGCGAAG
>DATAQF010000292.1:0-6768 GCA_036264795.1 Candidatus Limnocylindrales bacterium
GCGCCACATCGCGAGCCAGTCGAGACCGTCCATCCGCGAGCCCGCGGCACCGCCACGGCGCCGGATGATCGACCACAGTCGTGACGGGGCCCGCAGCCACCGCCACCAGCGTCGCCAATCCGGGATCGGGACGCGGACGATGTCGAAGCCATCGCGCGCCTCGCGCTCGACCTCGCGGGGCGCTCCCGGACGAGGGACCCCGACGATCGTGACCTCGTGGCCGGCCGCGCTCAGCGACCCGGCCTCCTTGAGGACGCGGGCATCGACGAGGACGTCGTTGCGAACGAACATCACGACCCTCACGCGCCGACCTCTCCGAGGGCGGCGGCGACGGCATCGCCGGCACCGGCCGGCACCATTCGCAGCGCCGCCGCCCGCTCGGCCGCGCCGGCGGCCCCCGCCGCCCCGCCGGGGGCGAGCCGTTCCAGGGCGTCACGTGCCAGCGCCCGGTCGAGGCCGATCACGACCATCCGCCCCGCCGAGTCCTCGACGGCCTCGACCCATTCCGTGGTGTCGCGAAGGACGAGGCAGGGCACCCTGAGCCAGGCGGACTCGCGCTGGACCCCGCCGGAGTCGGTGACGACCGCTGCCGCATGGAGCTGGAGCGCAAGGGATGTCCGATAGCCCTGGGGCTCGATGACCCGGATGTCGCCGCCGAGCGTGGCACCGACTCGCTCCAGGGCGGCCCGGGTGCCCGGGTGCAGCGCGAGCACGACCGGCCGATCCGGTCGTGCGAGGTCACCGAGCAGCTGCGTCCATGCCTCGATCGCGGCCGCGGACCGGTTGTCCGCGCGGTGAATCGTCGCGAAGAGGTAGCCGCCCGGGGTCAGCCCGAGCTCGCCCCCCGGACCCGTCGCCGCGAGCGCGGACGGATCCCGGATCTCGGTCGCGACCCGAGCGGCCAGGTCCTGCATCACGTCGCCGACGAAGGTGACCCCCGTCGTGATCCCTTCGGTCGCGAGGTTCGCGACGGCCGTCGGCGTGGGCGCGAACAGCCAGCGCGACAGGTGGTCGGCGACGACCCGGTTGATCTCCTCGGGCATCCGCCGATCGAACGACCGCAGCCCGGCCTCGACGTGGGCCACCGCGATCCCGAGCTTCGCGGCGGCGAGAGCCCCCGCGAGGGTCGTGTTCGTGTCGCCGTAGACGAGGACGGCGTCAGGCCGCTCCGCCTCGAGGACGGCCTCGATGGCGGCCAGCATCCGGCCCGTCTGCTCCGCCTGCGTCCCGCCGCCGATCCCGAGGGAGTGATCGGGTCGTGGCAGCCCCAGCTCGGCAAAGAACGAGCCCGCCATCGACTCGTCGTAGTGCTGGCCCGTGTCGACGAAGACTTCGTCGTGCCGGCGACGGAGAGCCGGCAGGAGCGCCGCCGCCTTGATCAGCTGCGGCCGGGTCCCGACGACGCTGACGATCCGCAAGGACTAGCGGCCGCCGCGGGCCGTCACCGACGGAACCTGATCCCCCGCGGACCGAGCGGTCGGTAGGACGGGCGATCCGGATCGGGCGGTCGCGGGCCGCGCCGGGACGCCGATGCCCCGATACGCGACGGTCTCGGGCAGGGCGAGCTCGCGGAGGCTGTCACGTCCGTCGAACAGGAGCTCGAGCTCGGGGAACCAGGCGGTCTCGAGCGTCCCGAACTGCGGGTCGGCCGTCTGGGTGACGATCGCGCGATACGGCCCGGGCTTGCCCCAGGTCCATGGGGTCGCGCAACAGCGGGCCGTCTCGTCCGGTGTCAGCAGGGGGTCGTACGCGGAGACGAGCGCGCCCAGGTGGGTCAGCCGCTCGATCAGGGGCAAGGCCCGCGAGTACGCGAGCTCCTTCACGCCGTGCCGATACGTCAGGCCGAGGACGAGGATCGGCATGCCCTCCAGCCCGCCAAGCTCCTGCTGGAGTGACCGGATGGCGACGCCGATCTGGCCGTCGTTCGTTCGCCGGGACAGCTCGACGATCTCGAGCTCGGGAGCGCGCGACAGGAGGAAATGGGGATAGACGGGGATGCAATGCCCGCCGACGCCGAGGCCGGGCTGATGGATGTGCGAGTACGGCTGGCTGTTCGCCGCGGCGATGACCTCGTGGATGTCGACGCCGACGCGCTCGGCGTATCGGGCAAATTCGTTCGCCAGGGCGATGTTCACGTCGCGGTAGGTGGTGTCGGCGAGCTTGCTGAACTCGGCCGCCTCGGAGCTCTGCATCGCGACGATCTCGGCGTCGAGCACGCCGTCGTAGAAGCTCGCGGCGCGTTCCGTCGAGCGTGGTCCGATCCCGCCGACGAGCTTCGGATAGGTGGCCAAATTCCGGAGGGCCGCGCCGCTGTACAGCCGCTCGGGCGAAAAGGCGACGAACAGGTCCTCATCAAGGGTCAGGCCTGACGTCTCGGCGAGCCGCGGGGCGAACCGGTCGCGCGTGTCCCCGACCGGAAGCGTCGTCTCGAAGATCACGAGGGATCCGGCGTGGACGCCCGGGGCGATCGAGGCCGCGGCCGAATCCATGTAGCGGTAGTCGGGCTGCTGCTCGTCATCGAGCATGACCGGCACGATGAGGACGACCACGTCCGCATCCCGAGCGGCCGCGGCGGCATCTGTCGTCGCCCGGAGCCGGCCCCCCGTATGGGCCTCGCGGACGAGCTCCGCCAGGCCGGGCTCCTCGTGGACGTGAGACCGGCCGTCATTGATCGAATCGACCACGTCCTGCTGGACGTCGACGGCGATGACGTGCCAGCCGTGATCGGCGAACTGGGCGCACAGCGGGAGTCCCATCTTGCCGGCCCCGACGACGGCCACCGTTCCCGCGGTGCCGGGCTCGCCGACCCATGGCGCGACCTCCCGCGCCGCCGTGTGGCCGCAGGCGTGGACGGGCAGCTCGATCGAACCGCCGAGCAGGCTCTGGACGGCCGTCGGGCGCGACACGATCGTCATACGGGTGCGAACCTCGAGGAGAGCGTGGACATGTCGACGACGCGACCCTCGGACGCCGACGCGAGAAGGGACGTGGCGATCGCGACCGCCCACAGGCCGTCTTCAGCATCGACCACCGGCCGGCCGCCGTTCCGGACCACGGACAGGAACGCGTCGAGCTCGCCGGCAAGCGGCTCGGTCGAGACGACGGGAAGCTCGACGACCTCCCCCTCGAACGTCGGGGCATATCCGCCGATGAGCAGCGGGTTCGTCGTGTCGGTCGCCCGGGTGAAGGTCAGGTGCTGGGTGAGATAGTCGAGCTCGAACATCCCTTCCTCGCCGACGACGATGAGCTGGCGGCGCTTCGCCGGGGTCAGCCAGTTGACATCGAGCATGCCGGTCGCGCCGGACGGGAAGTGCAGCAGCCCGAACAGGAGATCCTCGTTCGTGGCGTGGATCCGCTGGGCCGTCTCGCCGTAGACGCGCGACGGGCGCTCCCCGGCGATCCAGCTCAGGATGTCGGCGTCGTGCGTGGCGAGGTCCACGGTCACGCCCACGTCCCGGATCCGGGCCGGGAACGGGCCCGCGCGCCGGGAGGCGATCGAGTACACCGTCGAGAGCCACCCGTCGTCGATCAGCCGGCCGAGCTCGAGGACCGCGGGGTTGAAGCGCTCGACGTGACCCACCTGGACCGGGACGCCGGCCGCGCGCGCCGCGCGAACGATCCGCATCGCCTCGTCGGTCGTGGCCGCGAGCGGCTTCTCGACGAGGACCGCGATCCCTCGCTCGATCGCGGCGAGGGCCAGGGGCACGTGGGCGGTCGTCGGCGCCGCGATCACGATCGCGTCCAGGTCCGCCTCGGCGACCATCGCCAACGGCTCGGCAAAGCCCTGGGCGCGAGTCTCGCCCGTCGCGGCCGCAAGGGCCGCGGCGACGGGATCCGCGACGGCCGCGAGGGACAGGTCCGTGCGCGCCGACAGGATCCGGAGGTGATTGCGCCCCATCGAGCCGAGGCCCGCCAGGCCCACCCGCAGCCGACGGTCCCCGGCCGGCTGCCAGGTCGAGGTCATCGCGCGGCGGATCCCGCAGCGGCCTCGGCGCGCGTGGCTTCGGCGATGCCGTCGCTGCCGAGATGACGGCGGACGGCCTCGCGGACGGCCGCGATCACCTGGTCCTGCTCGCCGCCGGTCAGGCCGGGGAACATCGGCAGGGCCAGGGTCCGGCTCGCGGCGGCGTCGGTGACCGGCAGGTCCGCGTGGAGGCCGCGCTCCATGATGTAGGACTGGCGGTGCACGGGGATGGGGTAGTAGATATCCGCGCCGACGCCGGCCTCCCGGAGGTCTTCGACGATCGCGTCACGCGCGCCGCCGACGTCGAGCGTGTACTGGTGGAAGACGTGGGTTCGGCCGTCGGGCGTGATCGGCAGGCCGATCGGCAGCTCGCCGAAGGCCTCGTCGTAGCGCGTGGCGATCGCCTGCCGTCGGGTCGTGTTCCGGGGCAGCTTCGCGAACTGGGCGAGCCCGAGGGCCGCCGCGAGGTCGGTCATCCGGAAGTTGTAGCCGAGCATCTCGAACTGGTAGCGGGCACGCATCCCCTGGTTTCGATACAGCCGGAGCCAGTCGGCGAAGGCGTCGTCGTTCGTCGTGACGAACCCGCCCTCGGCGGTCGTCATGTTCTTGGTGGCATACAGGCTGAACGCTCCATGGCCGAAGGAGCCGGCCATCCGGCCGCGGAACGTCGCGCCGTGCGCCTGGCAGGCATCCTCGACGACGATCAGGCCGTGGCGGTCGGCGATCGCCCGGATCATGTCCATGTCGGCGACGAGCCCGAACAGGTGGACCGGGCAGATCGCCCGGGTCCGCGGGGTGATCGCCCGCTCGATCTTCTTCGCGTCGATGAGGTAGGTGTCGGGCTCGATGTCGACGAAGACGGGGTTGGCACCGGTCGAGAGGATCGCGTTCGCGGTCGCCGCGAACGTGTGGCTGACCGTGATGACCTCGTCGCCCGGCTCGAGCCCGATCCCGGCGAAGATCGCCATGAGGGCGAGCGTGCCGTTCCCGGTCGCGATCGCGTGGCGGACCCCGACGAACTCGGCCCACGCGTCTTCGAGCTCCTTGACCCGCTTGCCCTGGGCGATCATTCCGCTCTGGAGGACGTCGGTGACGGCGGCGATCTCTTCCGGGCCGATGTCGGGCCGGGCAATCGGGATCATGCGGGTGCTCCTTGGCGCGGGCCGGACCGCTCCTGCAGCGTCTCGGCGTCGGGTAGGTAGGCGTACACCCGCTCACAACGCTGGCAGATGAGCTCGCGGTGAGCGGCGTAACGGCCCGGTTCGGCCGGCATCGGATCGCCGTTGCTGTCGACCAGGCGCGCTCCGCAGGCGCAGACCCAGCCGATGCGACGGGCCGGGCTGCCGACGACGAGGGCATGGCTCGGGACGTCCCGGGTGACGACCGCGCCCGCCCCGACCGTCGCGTACTCGCCGACGACGACGCCGGCCACGACGACCGCCCCGGCACCGATCGAGCAGCCGTCTTCGAGGCGGATCGGGCTGACGACCCAGTCATCGTCCCGAGCGAGGTCGCCGGTCGAGGTGATCGCTCGCGGATACCGGTCGTTGGTGAGGATCGCGCCCGGGCCGATGAACACGCCGTCTCCGACGGTCACGCCGTGGTAGAGCAGGGCCGCGTTCTGGATCTTGACGCGGTCGCCGAGGACGACACCCGTGTCGATGAAGACGTCACGCCCGACGACGCATTCGCCTCCGAGCGTGGCCCCGGTCCGAACCTGGGCGCGGTGCCAGATGCTGGTGCCCGGACCGACGGACACGTCGGGCTCGAGGTCCGCGGTCGCATGGACACGCGCGGAGGGGTCGATCACGGGTCGGTCGGTCGCTCCATGTGGGGCCGTCAGCGGGCGGCTCGGGCTGCTCGGCGGACCCGCCCGGAGCGCGGGCCGAGACGGCGAGTATATCGACAGCCCCGTTCGGAGGCTGCCACGCAGGGGATGCGAGTGCCCCGTCGGGAGGTCACGTCAGTCGCGCGGGTCGTCAGCGCCGGCGGCCCCGGAGCAACGAGACGATGACTCCGAAGCTCGCGCCGAATGCGATGGCGCCACGCCAGTCGAGCAGCGCCTTGACGTTGCCGTCCACCTTCCGGGCGACGAGGATGAGGACGCCGGTCGGCTTCGTGACCACGACGTCGTTGGCGATGAGCATGCGGATCGCCGACTGCTTGACCCGGACGCTGCGGGCGATGATCGAGCCGGCCGCGCTCTGGGTCATCCGGAGCTCGTTCGTGAGGGCTGCCCCCACCCCGCCGAGCTCGACCACGAGGCGCTGACCCCGGGCAAAGCCGATCCCACCCTGGGCCACGGCGATGTCGGCGGCCTCGGCTCGACCGATTCCTCCCTGGTGCACGTCGACGTTGGTCGCGGACACCGTCTCGATGCCCCCCTGGCTGACCCGGATCGTCTCGCCCGAGACCGATCGGGGCGGCTCGGCCCGCACCGGCACCACGGCGGCCGGAGCCGCCACCGCCGTGGACGGCGTGGGCGTCGGGCGAGCCGCGGGCGGTTTCCCGCCGGCACGCTCCACCCGGGTCGGGCTGGCACCGCCGCCCCCAGCCGAGGGCGATGCCTTCGCGCCACCGGCCCCCGTCGCCGCCCCCGAGCTCGGCTTCGGAGGCGTGTTTGTCTTCGCGCTGGTCCGAACGCGCGGCGTGACGACCTTCGGAGCGGGCGCTCGATCGCTCGGCGCGGAAGGGAGCGCGTCGGCGGCGGCTTCGATTGCCGCCTCGCGCTCGGCCGCCGCCTCGGCCCGGGCGAGCGTGCCGTCGGTGGCCGCTTCAGGGCTGTCGGGGTCGGCCATGTCGTC
>DATAQF010000025.1:0-4974 GCA_036264795.1 Candidatus Limnocylindrales bacterium
GATCTCGACACCGGCGCGCTGCTCGCGTTCGACCCGGCGACCCAGCTCAGGGCGCTCGGCGACGCGATCGAGGCGGCCCCCAAATCGACGAAGTGGCGGCTCCGGGCCCGAGTCGGCGATCGGATGGCCTGGTACGAGGAGCCCGAGGAGGTCGGGCACGGCCGCGACTGAACTGGCGTCGCGTCGAGCACATAAGGAAGGGGCGGGCCCGATGGACCCGCCCCTCTTGACGCTTGCGCGAGGTGCGCGAGCTAGTGGCCCTTGGTCACCTTGATCGGCTTGTCGGCCTTGTGGCCCTTGCCGGTCACGGGGGCGACCGTCGGGGCCGTGGTCCCTGCCGCGGGAGCGGCTGAGGTCTTCTTCGGGACCGTCGTCGCGTGTCCCTTGTCGGTCGCCGAAGCGCCGTGGCTCTTCGTGGACGCGGCCCCTGTGCCGGACGCCGCGGCGACGGCCGCCGCCTTTCCGGCCTTGTGGATCTGGACGTTGCCTCCAACGAGCGTCTGCACGCCGGAGTCGTAGCCGTTGCTGAGTCGAATCTGATAGGTATCGGAGCGACCGGGTTCGCCGTTGTCGGTCACGTCGATCCGGTAGTCGACCGTGCCGGCTCCATTGATCGTCGCCGTGCCGAAGATGCTCGCGGAGAGCCCGTCGGCCGAGCAGGTGACCGCGAGGACGTCGATCGAATGGACGTTCATCGCAGATACGGGTCCGTGGTCCTGGTATTCCTCCTGGCCCGAGGGACCTGCGCCCTTGGCGTTGCCGCCGAAGGTGGCCTTGTCACCGTCCGTGGTCGCGATGCGGCCGCCGTAGGTGACCTTGCAGCCCGTGCCGCTCCCGGGGAGGACCCAGGTCTTCGCGGCGACGTCGCTCGGCTCGGTGCCGTTCTGCGTGCCGCTGTTGTCCGTGTCGGCGAATGCGGTGATCACGTCTGCGCCCGGCAGCGCCGAGCTGTAGCAGAACGTCGCGACGCCGGAGGCATCGGTGACGGCGGTCCCGCTCGGCGGGGTCCGGAACGTCGGGGGTGCGACGGAGAAGTCGACCGTGATCCCCGGCGTGGCGTTGCCGAACGCGTCCTTGACCGTGGCCGTGACGCAATGCGTGGCGTCGACGACGTTCGTCGCCGTCTTCGGCTGGAGATCGAGGGTGGCGGGCTCCGCGGCGGTGACCGTCAGGTTGACGGTCTCGACCGCGGCCGTCGCGCCACCGGGGTCCGTGGTGGCGGTGATCGTGCAGGTGTAGCTGCCGGGGACCGTCGGCGCGGTGATCGTCTCGACGAAGGACACGGTCTGTGGCCCGGTCATCGAGGCGGTCGGGAAGCCGGGGTTGAACGAGAAGGTGATCGGGCAGCCCGTCGACACGGCCAGGTCGGCCGTGTAGGGCACGTCCTTGGCGTTGTTGATGATGAGCGTGCTGATCGTGCCGGCGCCGCTGTCGTCGACGGCGGAACCGCCGGTCGCCGCGGCCATGTCCTGATAACAGGGCAGCGCGACCGAAACCGAGCCCGTCGTGTAGCGGATCATCAGAAGGGTGATGCCGTTGGCGCTCAAGCCTGCGAGCGTGCCGGCCGTCGTGAGATCGTCGCCGCCACCGGCCACGCCATTACGGCCGTAATCGTCGGGCGGCGCGCTCGCGCATGACCCGAAACCGGCGGCATCGTGGGGCGTCGCGTCACCGAGCACGACGAGGAACTGGCTGGCCAGCGGATCGCGCCCGCCCGAAGCCACCGGGAGGGAGTAGGCGGCGTCCGAATAGGCCTCGAAGAACGCTCGGTTGTACGCCTCCGGGGCATCGCCGCCGCCGTGGGCCGTCAGGGTGGCAAGCCCCGCCGAGAACGCGCTGCAGGTCGAGACGAAGCCGGGCGTGACGAGGAGGTACGGCACGTCGGTCGGGTCACCGGTGAGTGCCGGGTAGTCGCCGATCGCGGCGACCGCGAACCGTGCGCCCGGGATCGAGCTCTTCACGGTCGCGCAGATGTTCATCGCGTCCGTCTGCGCCTGGCTGATCGGCGTGCCCATGCTGCCGGTCGTGTCGACCGCGACGATGATGTCGGCGCGGGCCGGCAGGCCGTCGAGGGTGAGCGTCTTGTTGACGGTCGTTGAGGCGCCGGCGGCGAGGGTCTGATTGACCGGTGTCGGCGTGAGCGTGTCCGCGGCCCAGGCGGGGATCGCGGCCACGAGCCAGAAGATCGCGGCCGCGAGCACGGCCGAAACGCGCAACGGATTCTGCTTTGTGAGCATTGAGCCCCCTTCTGGGTGCAGGAACGGTCACCGACCGATGGCGGCCGGTGGAATGTCGACCGCGTGCGCGCCTCCGCTCGCGCTTCCCCCAGGACGAACGGGCGCAGCCGTCATCTCGCGGGATTGGGACCGGGATCGTCTCGACCGACAGTGAGGCCCCCCGGCGCCCTGTCGTCGTGTCGCGGCTTGGGCATGGCCGACGTCCCGTCCCAATCGTTTCGGCCACCGCCGCGACGGGGCGATTGTCGGTTCCTGCCGTCCTCTTGCGGGCCGTACTTCGGTTCATCGTCCGGCACGCAAGAGTCCCCGGCCGCGCCTGGCCCGATTCCGCGATCCTTGGCCGACCTGCGATCATGCCCGGGTGACATTCCCGGTCCAGGTCGGCCCGTCCGCGATCACGATCAATCGGGACGACCGCTTCCTCGTCTGCCAGCCGGACGGCCGGATCCTCGGCGGCGTCGACGACGGCTTCTTCACCCGCGACACGCGGCTGATCTCGGGCTACGAGCTCCGGATCAACGGCCAGCACCCGCTGCTGCTCAACTCGGCGCCCCTCCAGTTCTTCTCGGCGCGCTTCGAGTTCACGAACGACGCGTTCATCGACAACCTCGGGCCGGTTCCCCGGCAGTCGCTCGGGCTCCGGCTCGATCGGACCGTGAGCGAGGGGGTCCACGAGGACCTCGACATCGTGAACTACGGGTCCCGCACCGTCCGATTGACGATCGAGGTCTCGATCGATTCGGACTTCGCCGACATCTTCGACGTCCGCAAGGACCAGTTCGTGCGGCGCGGCCAGCTGAACACGCGCTGGTTCCGGTCGCGCGGCGATCTTCGAACGACGTACGTGAACGCGACGTTCCAGCGCGAGCTGATCATCGCCGTCGAGAAAGCGCAGTCGCCGCCGCAGTACGCGAACGGCCGGCTCGTGTTCGTCGCGACGATCGTGCCCAAGGGCGTCTGGCACACCTGCCTGAAGTGGCTGCCGCTGACGGGGTCCGACAGCCGCCGCCGTCCCTTGACCCTGCCCTGCAACGCCGTCGAGGCGGCGCTGCCGGGCGGCCGGCCGAGCCTCCCGGACGTGTCGATCGAGACGCCCAACGCGACCGTCAAGCGAACCTGGGATCAGGCGGTGCGTGACCTGGACAGCCTCCGCCTCGAGGACCCGACGTTCGAGCGCGGCGTCGTCGTCCCGGCGGCCGGCGTGCCGTGGTTCGTGACGCTCTTCGGCCGGGACACGCTCGTCGTCTCGATGCAGTCGATCTCGGGCTACCCGGAGTTTGCCCGCGGCGCCCTCCGGCGGCTCGGCGCGATGCAGGCGACGGGCGACGATCCCGAGCGGGACATGGAGCCCGGCAAGATCCCCCACGAGATCCGCCACGGCGAGCTCGCCCAGCTCGGGATCCTGCCGTACCAGCCGTACTACGGAACCCATGACGCGACGAGCCTCTACATCATCGTCCTGTCCTACCTCTACCAGTGGCTCGGCGACGAGGCGCTGCTCCGGCGCTACCTCGACAATGCCGAGGCCGCCCTTCGCTGGGTCGACCGGTACGGCGACCGCGACCGGGACGGCCTGCAGGAGTACCGGACCCGCTCCTCGCACGGCTACTACAACCAGGGCTGGAAGGACGCCGGGGACGCGATCGTCGAGCCCGACGGGAGCCTCGCCCCGCTGCCGATCGGCACGTGCGAGCTCCAGGGCTATGTGTACGACGCGAAGCTCCGGATGGGCGACATCTACGAGATCCTCGGCCGGCCGAAGGACGCCCGCCGGCTCCGGCGCGAGGCCCGCGTGCTCTACGAGCGGGTCAACGAGCTGTTCTGGTGGGAGGAGGAGGGGACCTACTACCTCGGGCTGGACGGCAACAAGAAGCCGATCAAGTCCGTCGCCTCGAACGCCGGCCACCTTCTGCAGTCGGGCGTCGTCCCGCCCGAACGGGCCCCGCGCGTCGTCCGCCGGCTCATGGCCGACGACATGTGGTCGGGCTGGGGCATCCGGACGCTGTCATCCGACCATGTGGCGTACAACCCGTTCAGCTACCAGAGGGGCAGCGTCTGGCCGCACGACAACGCGATGATCGCAGGCGGCTTCCGGCGCTACGGCTTCGACGCCGAGGCGGCCCGGGTCGCGAAGGCGACCTTCGATGCGGCCGAGCGGCTCGTCGGGTACCGGCTGCCGGAGCTGTATGCCGGCCTCGCCCGACAGGAGTCGAGCTTCCCGGTCCAGTATCCCGGCGCCAACGTCCCCCAGGCGTGGGCTGCGGGCTCGGTCCTGCGGCTGATCGCGATCCTCTCGGGCATCCACACGACGACCGACCGCGACGGCTCGCGGATCTACGTGAATCCGGCGCTTCCGGACTGGCTGCCGTCACTGACGATCCGGAACCTCCGCGCGGGCGGCGGGTCGCTCGACATGTCCCTCCGCGATGGCGACGTCGAGGTCCTCTCGAACACGACCGGCTTCGACGTGATCCACAAGCCACCGCCCCGCCCGGCCCTGGACGGCACCTGAGCGTCGGATGGGCCGGGTGCCCGCTTTGTCATCATTGTGTAAACGTCCGGCGAAGACGGGCGCCGCGCTCATGCCGCATGCGATCCCGACCTTGCCGTCCCGCGTCAGACGTGATCTGATTGACGGGCCGGATGGGAGGCCTTTCGACCTCGCGAGCACCCGCAGGGTGTGAGACCGACGGCCGAGGGGACCACGTGCCAGCCGCGACAACCGATCGACGATGAG
>DATAQF010000086.1:0-1614 GCA_036264795.1 Candidatus Limnocylindrales bacterium
CTGGCCGCCGGCACCTCGTGGCTGTGGGCCTCCTCGAAGCTCGCCGGCGCGGTCCATGTCCTGTTCGTCGACGAGGCCGGCCAGATCTCCCTGGCAAACGTGGTCGCGACGTCGACCGCGACGGACAGCATCGTCCTGCTCGGGGATCCTCAGCAGCTGGACCAGCCCACTCAGGGTTCGCACCCGCCGGGAGCGGACCGGTCGGCTCTTGCCCACGTCCTGCGCGGCGACGCCACGATCCCGGCCGATCGTGGCCTGTTTCTCGAGACCACCTGGCGACTTCACCCGGAGCTCTGCGACTTCACCTCCGAGGCCTTCTACGACGATCGCCTCGAACCCGAGCCGCATCTCGCGATCCAGCGTCTCACGGCGTCGATCGCCGCCCTCGACGGGGTGGGGCCGCGCTGGGTCGACAGCCCGTCGGTCGGCGCGGACAACGAGTCGCCGATCGAGGCCGAGGCGGTCGCGGAGATCGCGCGATCGCTCGTGGACGGTCGATCGACGTGGATCGACGACCACGGCATCCAGCGTCGGCTCGGGTGGGACGACATCCTCATCGTCGCGCCGTACAACGCGCAGGTCGGTGCGATCAAGCGGCGACTCCCCGCGGATGCGCGGGTCGGAACGGTCGACAAGTTCCAGGGCCAGGAGGCGCCGATCAGCCTGTACTCGATGACGACCTCGTCACCTGAGCTCGCGCCGCGCGGCCTCGACTTCCTGTACAGCCGCAACCGCCTGAACGTGGCGACCTCGCGCGCCCGGTGCATCGCGGTCGTCATCGCGTCGCCCGACCTCCTCCGCGTCCGGGCCCGGACCCCGGAGCAGATGCGCCTGGCAAATGCCTTCTGCCGATTCGCCGAGCTCGCCCGGGCGCAGGTTCCACAAGGTGGTGTGGCGGAGCCGACGCCCGCTGCCGTGATCGAGATCCTGACGCTCGGCCTCCCCTGACCGCCCACGCCGGCTCCTCGACGGCCGGTCGCCGTGCGGGCCGGACGGCCCCTTCGCCATCGACGACATTCCCTCTGGAGCGAACAGAATCGGCGGATTCCGCCGGCCTGGCGAGACGATCTGGGCGTCCCGGTGCCGACTCACGCTCCGCCACTGGGCCGGCGCCCGCGCAAACGGCGCGATTGGGCCCGATTCCTCCCGTAGAACCGCCAATCGTCCGGGTCTGTTCGCCATGGAGGGAAAGTGGCACGCCGGGGGCTCCTGCCGGACGGCGCGAGGGGGACAGGCCCGCCGGCTTACGCCGGTCCGATCTCGCGGAGGACCCAGGCCGCGAGGACGCGGGCACACGCCTCCACCTCCGCGAGCGGCACGTGCTCGTCGGCGCTGTGGGCGACCTTGACGTCACCCGGTCCGAAGATCACGCACGGCGTGTTGCCTTCGTTGATGAACAGGCGCATGTCGGCGCCGTAGGGCTCGCCGAGGAGCTCGGGCCGGTACCCCGTGACCGCTTCGGCGGCCACGGCCAGCCCGACGGGCAGCGGGTGGTCGGATGCCACCCGGCCGGACCCGAACTGACCGCCGACGACCTCGATCGTCGCCGGGTGATCGCGGAGGAACGGCTCGGAGGCGTTGGCCGCGTCGACCGCTGCCCGCAGGTCCGCGGCC
>DATAQF010000113.1:0-6246 GCA_036264795.1 Candidatus Limnocylindrales bacterium
GAGTGGGTTGCCCGCCAGGTCGGCCCAGATGTAGGCGGCGACGAACAGGTCGCCCGCTCCGGTCGCGTCGGCGACGTCGACGGGGAGGGCCGGAACGGCGATCGTCCGCCCGTCCGGTTCGACCGCGATGGCACCCGCGGCGCCACGAGTCACGATCGCGGTTGCCCCGAGCGACGCGAGGTGGGCGGCCGCGGACGGTGCGTCCGGTCGTCTTGTCAGCCGTCCGGCCTCGCGCTCGTTGAGGATCAGCGCCTGGATGTCGGCGAGCGACGAGAGGTCCCGGCCGGCCATGACCGCCACCTCGGGATCGCCGACGACGGCGTAGACGCGAGCAGATGGCGCGGACGGCGGCGGAAGGAGCGGCACCGACGGCAGGTCGACGACGATCGCCCGGGCGGAGATGCCTCCAAGGGTGTCGCCGTCCACCGACGGCGTCGGCATGACCGACACGAGCGCACGGTCGCCGTCTGCGGGGATGGCCACCGTCACCGGTGTGGCGTCCGCCTCCCGTCCGTGCCACGGCACGCGGGCGGCGGCGATGAGCTCGGCAAGGAAGCGTCCGGCGGGATCCCGGCCCTTCGGCGCGCACAGGACGGCATCGAGCTCGAGACGCCGGAGTGCGTAGGCGACGTTCGCCATCCCGCCCGGCACGATCTTCAGCCGGGTCGCGAGGCTCTCCTCGCCGGGCGCGGGTATCGCCGCGAGGCCGAGAAAGATCAGGTCGAGGAACGGATCACCGACGCAGACGACGTCGACCTGCACATGGCACCTCGACGAGGCTGAGGGGGTGACGGCGGCCATACAATGCCATCTCGTCGGATCGGGCGTCCGGGCCGCGTTCGCCGGCTCCGCCACCAACCGCCGACGTGGCCGCTCCATCCGTGTCGAGGGCATGCCGACGGTGAACCAGCGCCAGGCGCCCGACGCGCCAACGGGAACCGGACGGCAGGACGTCCACGGTGACGACCTGCTCTCCATCCAGGTGCTCCGACGGATCGAAGCCGACATCGTGACCGGCCGGCTCAAGCCCGGGAGCCGGCTCGCGCCCGAGCGCGAGCTCGGTGCCCGGCTCGGCGTCGCTCGCAACACCCTCCGCCGGGCGCTTTCGACTCTCGGCGAGCGAGGTCTCATCCAGGCTCGCGGCCGCGGCGGCTGGGTCGTGGTGGCGCCGAACGTGACCGAGCGGATCGAGGGGCCGCCGAGCCTCACCGAGTGGGCCGCTCGTCACGGCTATGTGGTGACCTCGAACGTGATCGCCGCGCGGGTGCGGCCGGTGAAGTCCGGAGAGGCCGCCGACCTCAGGATCCCGACGTCCTCGAAGATCTTCGAGCTCGACCGGGTACGGTTCATCGAGGGCGTTCCGATCTCGTTCGACCGCTCCGTGCTTCATCCGCGGCTGATCCCAGTCCTGAGGGGACTCGATTTCGCGAGCCGCTCGCTGTTCGGGACGATCCGCGAACGGGCCGGCCTGATCGCCACCCGGGCCGAGGTCGTCGTCCACGCCGTGCCTGCCGACGAACGCGCCGCATCCCTCCTGACGATCGCGGCCGGCGAGCCGCTGCTCGAGCTCGACGAGATGACGTTCGACCAGTACGACGAGCCCTTCGAGACGGCGCGCCTGCTGAACCGCGGCGACCGGTATGCGTTCGCGACGACGCTGACGGCCGGGGTCGGCTCGCCACGCGTCGCCCTCTAGGCGAGACAACTCCCATCTCGCGGGATCGGCTCGCCGCGATCCTGGCGCTTCGCGAACCCGCGATGCGGCTTCGGTCGTGCGATTCCGCCGTCGCCGATGGATACGTCCTCGAGCGGCTCACCTTCGAGCTCGAAGACGCCGGTCCGGTCCGGGCGTACGTCACGCGGCCGACGGACGCCGCGGGCCGTCACCCGGCGATCCTCTACGCCCACGCCCACGGCGATCGACAGGACATCGGCGCGGCAGAGCTGATCGACGGACGCCCCGAGCTCCGCGGCCCGTATGGCCCGCTGCTCGCCCGCGCCGGGTACGTGGCCTTGTGCCTCGACCTGCCGACCTTCGGCGAGCGCGCCAACATCCTCGAGAGCGCGGCGGCAAAGGCCCATCTCTGGTACGGGACCTCTCTGATCGGCCAGATGCTGTCCGAGCAGACCGCCGCGCTGTCCTACCTGGCCGGCCGGGATGACGTCGACGCGGAGCGCATCGGGGCATTCGGGCTGTCGCTCGGGGCCACGCTCAGCTACTGGCACGCGGCGCTCGACACCCGGATCGGCGCGGTCGCCCATCTCTGCTGCTATGCCGATTTCGCGACGCTCGTCGAGCTCGGCGCCCATGATCACCATGGGCTCTACCTCGTCGTCCCCGGGATGCTCGGCCAGACGTCGACCGGCGAGATCGCGGGCCTGGTCGCGCCCCGGCCGCAGCTGATCTGCCTCGGCGACGAGGACGAGCTGACCCCGCCGCTCAGCGTCGAGCGGGCTCTCGCCGTGACCCGGCCGATGTACGAGGCGGCCGGCGCCGCCCGTGCGCTCGAGGTCTTCGTTCAGGCCGGGGTCGGTCATCTCGAGACACCCCAGATGCGCGAGAGGGTCCTCGCCTTCTTCGCCCGGGAGCTTCAGCCGGGCTCGACGACGTAAGTCCGGGACCGCGAACATCGACTTGCCCTTTCGGTTCAATTTTGGTTCAATCCTCGCCATGAAGCTGACCCTGATCGGCGCCGGCGGATTCCGGACCCCGGTGATCTACCGGGCCCTCGCCGCCGGAGAGGTCTCGACCCGCTACGACCAGGTCGCCTTCCACGACATCGACCAGACGCGCCTTGACCGGATCGGCTGCGTCCTCGAGGGCATCGCCGACGAGCTCGGCTCGAGCCCGCCGGTCACGATGACGACCGACCTCGACGCCGCGGTCGATGGCGCGGACATCGTGTATTGCGCGGTCCGGGCCGGCGGCATGGCCGGCCGCATCCTCGATGAGGCGGCCGCGCTCGCCGAGGGGGTGATCGGCCAGGAGACCACGGGTCCCGGCGGGATCACGTTCGCCCTGCGGAGCGTTCCCGTCGTGACCGCGATCGCGGAGGTCGTCGCGCGGCGGGCGCCGGACGCGACGTTCGTGAACTTCACCAATCCGGTCGGGCTCGTGACCGAGGCTGCCCGGCGAGTCCTCGGCGACCGGGTGATCGGGATCTGCGACGCGCCGCTGGACCTGTGCAAGCGGGTCGCCGGCGCCATCGGCCAGCCCGTCGAGGATCTCTGGTTCGACTACTTCGGGATCAACCACCTCGGCTGGCTGCGCGGCGTCCTGCACAACGGCCGCGACGTCCTGCCCGACCTGCTCGCCGATCGGGAGCGGCTCGAGACGTTCGAGGAGGGCCGGCTGTTCGGGGCGGACTGGCTCCAATCGATCGGCATGATTCCGAACGAGTACCTCTACTACTACTACGACAACGCCGAGGCCCTCGAGGCGATGCAGGCCGGACGCGTCCGGTCGGCGTTCCTCGAGAAGCAGCAGGCCGCCTTCTATGCCGGCCAGGGCTCGCCGATCGAAGCGCTCCGGGATTGGCGACAAACCCATGCCGAGCGCGAATCGCACTACATGGAAGAGGCCTGGACCGGGCGCGAGGACGCGATGGCGGGCATCGTGGCGGCCCGCGGGCCGGGCGACTACGGCACGCTCGCCCTGAACCTCGTCGACGGCCTGCATGGAGACGGCAACCGGGTGATGATCCTCGACGTTCCCAATCGCTCGAGCCTCCCCTTCCTCGACGAGGCGGCCGTGGTCGAGGTCCCCTGCGTCATCGGCCGAGGCGGGGTTGTGCCGACCGCGATCGGCAGCGTCCCGCTGGACGCCCAGGGCCTGATTCTTGCGGTGCGCGCCGCGGAGCGGGCGGCCATCGATGCGGCCCTGTCCGGTTCTCGCGCCCTCGCGATCAAGGCCCTCGCCCTGCACCCTCTCGTGCCGTCCGTCGAGACCGCCGGGCGGATCCTCGACGGCTACCTCGCCGGGGAGCCGGGGACGGCCGACCGCTTCAGCGCCGTCTGACACGGTGACCGGCGAGACCGTCCTGCTCGACCGGTCCGGGCAGTGGACCCATCGCGACCGGCATCAGCACCACCGATTCGCGATCGACGTGCCCGACGGCGCCGTCGAGCTGCGGGTCCGGTGGCAGTGGAGCCCGCGCGACATGGGCTCCGAGCACGAGGCAAACTCCGCCTCGCTGTCGATCTGGGACCCGTCCGGCTTCCGTGGCGCGCTTCAGAGCTTCGACGATGGCCGCTGGTCGACGATCGGCGAGACGTCGGCGACGCTGGGCTGTCTCGCGGGGCCGATCCCGGCGGGGACGTGGATCCTGAACGTGGACACGGGATTGATCCTCCCGGACGGCGCCGACGCCGGCCACCTCGGCTGGCGACTCGAGGCCACGGCGCGCCTCGGCGTGCGGGCGACCCCCGCCGATGCGGTCGCATCACGACCGGCCGCAGGTCCGGCTCGACGCCGGGCGGCGGGCCGGGACGGCTGGTTCCGGGGCGATCTCCATTCGCACACGACCCACAGCGACGGCGACATCACGGTCCCGGATCGCGTCCGCGGCGCGCTCGAGCGGGGCCTCGACTTCCTCGCGATCACCGACCACAACACGATCAGCCATCACCGCGAGCTGGAGGGCTGGCCGGACGGGATCATCCCGATCAGGGGCAGCGAGATCACGACCTTCCACGGTCACATGAACGTCTTCGGCCTGTCTTCGGCGATCGACTGGCGAGGCGACCGCCGCGGCACGGGTCCCGCCGGGATCGTCGAGCAGGCCCACCGCCAGCACGCGCTCGTCTCGGTCAACCATCCGAGCGCCTTCGGCGACCCCTGGTGTGTCGGGTGTCATTGGGATTTCGCCCGCGCCGACTATTCGACCCTCGACGCGATGGAGGTCTGGAACGGCCGCTGGGCGATCCCCGAGACCGACAACGAGGGCGCCCTCGCCCTCTGGACCGACCTGCTCGACGCCGGCATCCGGCTCACCGGCATCTCGGGGAGCGACAGCCACTCCGCCGAGGAGGACGCGTATCTCGCCCTTCCGTCGACGTTCGTCCATGCGCCCGAGCTGAGCGAGGCGGCCATCCTCGACGGCATCCGGGCGGGCCGCGTCCTCCTGTCATCGGGGCCCACCGTGGCCTTCCGGGCGCACGGGTCCGACGGGGTCGAGATCGTGCTGCCGGGCGAAGAGCTTCCGTCGGACGGCCGGTTGAGCCTCGACGCCGACGTCTCAGCCGTCGTCGAGCCGGCAACGCTCTGGTTCGTCACGTCCGGCTCGACCATCGCATTGGGACCCTGCGGTCCGGGATCGACGCACCTGCGCCACGACGGGCTGATCGCCACGACCTGGTGGCGCCTCGAGCTCCGAACAGGCGCCACGCCGACGGACGACCTCCTCGTGCTGACCAACCCGGTGTACGTGTCGTCGTAGGCGCTTCGTCGTCCCTGACCGTGCGAGCACCGCGGAAGGGCTCGAGCGCCGCGTCGACCGGCGGTCGACCGCCGACGGTTCCGACCTATCCTTCGGCCATGCCCGTGCTCCGCAGTCGCCTCGACCCGGCCAGTCCCGAGGCGCGCGCCAACCATGACGCGATGGCCGCGCTCGTGGCCGAGCTGCGGGGCCGCCAGGCCGTCGTGGCGGCGCGCGGCGCCGGCGGTGACGACCGCTCGATCGCTCGCCATCGGGAGCGCGGCAAGCTGCCGGTCCGCGAACGGATCGACCGCCTCCTCGACCCAGGATCGGCGTTCCTCGAGCTCAGCCCCCTCGCCGCCAGCGGGCTGTACGACGACGACGCTCCGAGCGCCGGCATCGTCACCGGCATCGGGTCCGTCGAAGGGACGCGGGTCGTCATCGTCGCGAACGACGCGACCGTCAAGGGCGGAACGTACTACCCGATGACGGTGAAGAAGCACCTCCGGGCCCAGGAGATCGCGTTCGAGAATCGTCTTCCCTGCATCTACCTGGTGGACAGCGGCGGGGCGTTCCTGCCGCTCCAGGCCGATGTCTTTCCGGACCGCGACCACTTCGGACGGATCTTCTACAACCAGGCCCGGATGTCCGGCGCCGGGATCCCGCAGGTGGCGCTCGTCATGGGCTCCTCGACCGCGGGCGGCGCGTACGTCCCGGCGATGAGCGATGAGACCGTCATCGTCAAGGGCACCGGCACGATCTTCCTCGGTGGTCCGCCGCTTGTGAAGGCTGCGACGGGCGAGGAGGTCAGCGCGGAGGACCTCGGTGG
>DATAQF010000132.1:0-3458 GCA_036264795.1 Candidatus Limnocylindrales bacterium
CGGGCCGGCGACCTCGGCTGGTGGCGGCGTGGCTACGTCTCGACAGCATTCGGTTGCCCGTACACGGGAGCTGTCGACGCGCGCTCGGCGGTGGACGTTGCCGTTCGGCTGCTCGCCCTTGGCGTCGACGAGGTCTGCTTCGGCGACACGATCGGCGTCGGCGTCCCGCCGCAGGTTCGGGCGATCACGGCCCGAGCCGTCGATGCCGGGATCCCCCTCGACAAGATTGCGTACCACTTCCATGACACCCGTGGGACCGCGCTGGCCAACGTCGCCGCCGCGATGTCCGCCGGCATTCGCACCTTCGACGCCTCGACGGGTGGCACCGGCGGCTGCCCCTACGCGCCGGGCGCGGCCGGCAACCTGGCGACGGAAGACCTGGTGTACCTGCTCGCTGCGATCGGCCTCGACCACGGCGTGTCGCTCGACGGTGTCCTGCGCGCCGCGCGATTCATCGCGGAAGCGCTCGACAAGCCGCTCGCGACGAAGGTCGGTCAGGCCGGCGGATGGGATCCGGCAACCGGCGCTGCCACCAGCCGCGACTGAGAATCGCCGCTCCCGAGCCGGGCCTCACGACGCATTGAGCTTCCCGGGATCGCAGCTCTCCCGGTTCTTGCTATCGTTCGGCCACCATGAACGGCGTGGTGCTCGTGCTGAACCAGAACTACGAGCCGCTCAACGTCTGCAACCTCCCGCGGGCGTTCCGGCTCGTGTTCGGCGAGAAAGCCGAGATCATCGAGTACGACCACCAGATCATCCGGACGCCGCGCGCGGAGTACCACGCTCCGTCCGTGATCCGCCTCCAGTACCAGATCCGGCGCCCACGGCCGCGCGTGAAGCTGAGCCGGCGCGAGATCTTCGCCCGAGACCGGCACACCTGCCAGTACTGCGGCCGACAGACCCATGACCTCACGCTCGACCACATCGTGCCGCGCCATCGAGGCGGCGGCCATTCGTGGGAGAACCTCGTCACCGCGTGCAAGTCGTGCAACCACCGAAAGGGCGCGAAGACGCTCGACGAGGTTCGCTACCGCCTCCATCGGCTGCCATTCGAGCCACGGAGCGACGTGTACTCGATGTTCACGCCGTACCTGGCCGACGAGCGCAACGAAGCCTGGCGCACCTACCTCTTCCTGGGTCGGAACTGAGCGATCCCGACGACCTGGCGGTCGAGATTCCCGAGCCCGTCAGGGACGTCCTCCAAACACTCTGGCAGGCGGGCCATGCGGCCTATGTCGTCGGCGGGGCACTCCGCGATGGGCGGTTGGATCGCCCGACGGACAACTGGGACCTCGCGACCGCGGCGCTGCCCGAACAGACCGCCGCGCTCTTTTCGGATGCTTCGTACGAGAACCGATTCGGGACCGTCGTGGTTCGGAGGGACGGGCTCGATTACGAGATCACGACCTTCCGGACCGATCACGACTACGCCGACTTCCGGCGGCCCCACCGCGTCGAGTTCGGGACATCGCTCGAGGCCGACCTGGCGCGGCGGGACTTCACGATGAACGCGCTGGCCTGGGGCGCGCCCGACGCGGCGCATGATCCGAGGCTGGTGGACCCGTATCAGGGTCGCAGGGACATCTCGGCGAAGACGATCCGTGCGGTCGGCGAGCCGGATCGCCGGTTCGAGGAGGACGCGCTCCGGATGCTGCGCGCCGTCCGTTTCGCCGCGACGCTCGGGTTCACGATCGAGCCTGAGACGCTCGCCGCGATCCAACGCCATGCGCCGCTGGTCGCCCATCTCTCCGGGGAGCGCGTCGCGGTCGAGCTCGGCCGGATCCTGGCCGCACCTCGCCCGTCCGAGGGCCTCCGCCTGCTCGAGACCACCGGCATCCTCGGCCACCTCTCTTCGGAGCTCGCCGCACAACCGGGAATCGGGCAGAACAAGATCCCGGGCGAGGATCTCTGGGATCACACGATGCGGACCGTCGACGCCAGTCCGAACCGACCCGTCGTCCGGCTGGCCGCGCTCCTCCACGACATCGGCAAGCCGGCGACCGCTGCCGAGGGCCATTTCTACGGGCACGAGAGTGCCGGAGCGGACATCGCCGAGGCATG
Source organism: Candidatus Limnocylindrales bacterium (assembly GCA_036264795.1). GTDB lineage: Bacteria > Chloroflexota > Limnocylindria > Limnocylindrales > CSP1-4 > CF-46. The sequence continues at coordinate 2,062 of DATAQF010000132.1, forward strand.
GCTCGACCGCCTCCACGTCCCGCGCGCGACCGCCGACCGCGTCGTCCATCTCGTCCGTCAGCACATGTTCAACTACGAGCCGAACTGGGGCGACGGGGCCCTTCGCCGGTTCCTCGCGAAGATCGGTCCGGACGCGGTCGACGATCTCTTCGCCCTGCGCGAGGCCGACAACGAGGGGAGTGGCGTGCCCCGCGACGCGGCGATGCTCGGTGAGCTTCGGGCGCGGATCGACGCGGAGCTCGCCGCAGGCCCGATCCTCGACCGATCGGCGCTCGTGATCGACGGCTCCGACCTGATCACCGAGCTGGGGCTGCCCGCCGGCCCCGACCTCGGTCGGATCCTGGCCGCGTTGTTCGAGCGTGTCGTCGAGGATCCCGGGCTCAACGACCGGCCGACCTTGTTGCGCCTCGCCCGCGATCTGGCCGGTCGCACCGCCGCGGAGCGGAGAGCGTGATCGAGCTGATGCTGGAGGCCGAACGGGCGCTTGCGATCGGCCGGCTCGATCGTGCGGAGCAGCTGTATGCGCAGGTGGTCTCGGCGGATCCCCGCAACGCGATCGCGGTCGTCGGGCTGGCGCGCGTGGCGCTGGAGCGGGACGATCAGCGGGGCGCATACACATTCGCGCGGCAGGCCCTGAAGCTCGATCCCGACAACCCGATGGCCAGCCACATGGCGCGGCGGATGGCCGAGATCATGGCCGGCCGCGGCGAGACTCCGCCGGCCGATGCGGCCGATTCGGCCGATGCGTCCGGCCACGGCTCGGTGGCCGCGGCGGCCGGCAGCGCCGAGGGTCCACGGCGGCCCGGCCTGCTCGGACGCGTCATGCGACGCCGCCGATGAGGGACCACGGCCAGCCGCGGAGGTCCGAATGCGCGTCCTCGTGACCGGCGGAGCCGGGTACGTCGGCTCGGTCTCGGTCGAGCGGCTCGTCGAGGCCGGCCACGATGTCGTCGTGCTCGACGACTTGTCGACCGGCCACCGCGAGTCCGTTCCGCCTGGGGCGACCCTTGAGGTCGGGAGCTACGGGGATGCCGCGACGATCGCTCGCGTCCTCGGTGGCACCCCGGTGGAGGCGATCCTCCACTGCGCTGCGCGTTCCCTCGTCGGCGAGTCGGTGCGCGATCCGGCCCGCTACTACCGCGACAACGTCACCGGGGGGATCGTCCTCCTCGAGGCCGCGCGGCAGGCGGGTGTCGCTCGGATCGTCTTCAGCTCGACGGCCGCGGTCTACGGCGTCCCGGATGCCACGCCGATCCCCGAGACCGCACCCCTTCGGCCGATCAATCCGTACGGGGAGACGAAGCGGACCTTCGAGGGCGCGCTTCGCTCCTACGGCGAGGCCTACGGGCTTCGAAGCGTGTCGCTTCGGTACTTCAACGTGGCCGGGGCGACGGAGC
>DATAQF010000162.1:0-8934 GCA_036264795.1 Candidatus Limnocylindrales bacterium
GGACGAGGTCGGCGGCGAGGATCTCGTGAAGAAGATCGAGGCGGGCTGGCTCGAGTTCGACGTCGCGCTCGCCACGCCCGATTCGATGGGGCTCGTCGGCCGGCTCGGCAAGATCCTCGGTCGGCGCGGGCTCATGCCGAACCCGAAGGCCGGCACGATCACGTTCGATCTCGATCGCGCCGTGCGCGAGGTCAAGGGCGGCCGGGTGGAGTTCAAGGTGGACAAGGCCGGCATCATCCACACGTCGTTCGGCAAGGCCAGCTTCGAGGCCGAGGCGCTCGTCGCCAACCTCGCTGCCCTGATCGACGCGATCAACCGGGCGAAGCCGTCGGGCGCGAAGGGCCAGTATCTGCGCGGCCTGACGATCTCGACCACGATGGGCCCCGGGATCCGGGTCGACCTTCCGGCGGTGCTCGCGGCTGCTGCCGCGGCCTGACGGCATTACACGAGGCGACCTTCGCCGCCGACGAGGCGACGGACGTCACCATCCGGCGATCGAGCGGACCCGCGGGTCCGTCGAGCGTCGACAACTGAAGAACGACGGACCGCCGCAGACAGCCTGCGCCCGCGGACCGCGCGATCTCTCGGGATCGTGACGGTCGGGGCTTGATCCGCCGGATCGGATCGGTCGAGGCCACGAGCCAGGACCGGGGACGACGGCGAGCACGCCGAGGCAGGACCAGTGCCGACCACCTTCGGGTGGGCAGCGCCCCTGCGTGTCAGGCCAGCCGAACAGGCGCCGTCGCAGGGGCTTCGTGGTCTTCGGGCCACGCCGCCCACCGCCGCACGCCGGTTGCGTGCCGAAGATGGAGGGATCCATGCCAACAGAGGCCAAGCGCGAGACGGTCGCCGAGCTGCGCGAGCAGCTCGCCGGCAGCCGCACGCTGATCGTCTCCGAGTACCGAGGCCTCAGTGTTCCCGAGATCGCGGAGATCCGTCGAGCCCTGCGCAAGCAGGACGTGGCCTACCGCGTCGTGAAGAACCGGCTGATGCGGATCGCCGCCCAGGACACGCTCGGGGAGGCGCTCAGCCCCCTCCTCGTCGGCCCGACGGCCATCGCGTTCGGCAACGACGAATCGGCGACGGCCAAGGCCGTCATCGACGCGACGCGCCCGTACAAGATGGTGACGATCACCGGAGGCGTGCTGGGGAATCGGGCGATCGACGCCAATGGCGTCAAGGCGCTCGCCAGCCTGCCGTCGCGCGACGTCCTGCTCGCCAGGCTGGCAGGCGGGATGCAGGCTCCGATCGCCACGCTCGGCGGCCTGCTCACCGCGAACATCCGGAACCTCGGCTACGCGCTGACCCAGGTCCGGGACCAGAAGGCCGCCAGCGAGGGGGCTTGATCGTCCCCTCGCCACGAACGCAGATCCAGACCCACCCTCGCCCGGTCGCCGACCGGCGAACCACAACCGAAGGAGACAAGACATGGCGGTCCTGACCCAGGACGACCTGCTCGAAGCGATCGACAAGATGACCGTGCTCGAGCTGTCCGAGTTCATCAAGCGCTTCGAGGAGCGTTACGGCGTGACGGCAGCGGCTCCGGCCGCGGTCGCTGCCGCCCCGGCCGCAGCCGGCGGCGGCGACGGCGCGGTTGCCGCCGCTCCCGAGGAGCAGACAGAGTTCACCGCGACCCTGGTCGAGATCGGGCCGAACAAGATCCCCGTGATCAAGGTCGTCCGCGAGCTCACCGGGCTTGGCCTCAAGGAGGCCAAGGACCTCGTCGACGCGTCGCCGAAGGCCGTCAAGGAAGGCGTGGCTCGCGACGAGGCCGACAAGATCAAGGCGGCGATCGAAGAGGTCGGCGGCAAGGTCGAGATCAAGTAGCCCGTCGGTGGTTCTGCCCGTGTCGCGTTGACGGTGGCCGAGGCCGGCTCACGCCGGCCCCGGCCGTCGACGTCGCATTGACGATACCGCGGCACGGGTCGCAAGCGCTCGAAGGGCCGTGGCTCGCATCGGCGAGTCACGGCCCTCATTCATGTCAGGGCTGCCTCCCCATCACGGAACGATGTAGCCGCCCAGGGACGTCGCGACACCGCTCGACACCGCCCCGGTCCCGCCCAGGACATCGATCTCCGGCGGCTTCAGATACGCCAGCCCGCCCGCGGTCGAGGCGTGCAGGGACGTCGGAGGCGTGAGGAGGATCGGGCTCCAGACCCGTCCGGCGAACGCGGCCCCGGCGAGGGCATCCGGGAAGTTCACGCCGGTCGCGACGAGCGCGAGGGTCGGCTGCGGGAGGAAGTAGGTCTCCGCGATGAACTCCGCCGTCGTATACCGATCCGGGCCGGACACGCGGAAGACGCCGCCGTCGGTGTACGAGTGGAGAGCCGACGAGACCCCGGCGCTCACCGCACCGGTGCCACCGAGGATCGTGATCCGGTGCGGATGAAGCCTGGACAGCTCCGTCGCCGTCGGCAGCGGGATCGTCGTGCTCGTCACGAGGAGCAGGGGATTGCCCTGCTTGCCGGCGACCGCAGCTCCCGCGAGGGCGTCCGGAAAGTTGCTTCCCGTTGCGATCAGCACTTCCTCGACGCCCGGGTCGTACGTGGCGGCCGAGATCGCAGCAGCCGTCGCATAGCGGCTCGCGCCGGCGATCCGGCTGACACCCGCCGAGCCTGACGGTGTGTGAGCGGCCAGTGCGGCCTTGACCGCGTCCGACACGACGCCGGTGCCGCCGAGGACGACGATCTGCGTGGGCTGGAGGAGATCGAGGGCTGATGCTGTGGCGGGGGGAATCGGCAGGTTCGGCGTGACGAGGAGGATCGGCCCGCCGTTGTGGCCGGCCGCGCCCGCGCCGGCGAGCGCGTCGGGGACGTTCAGGCCCGTCGCCACGTAGGCGATTCCCACGCCGGGGCTGTACTCATTGGTCGCGACCGCGGCGGCGGTCTCGTATCGGCTGGCGCCCGAGCGCCGGATCACCGCCGGCGGTCCGGCGTAGCTGATCGCCGTGTCGATGACGGCCGACCAGTGGTCGTCGCCGTCCCCGAACTGGACGTAGACGTGTCGAAGGCCCGTGGTCGACGACCCACCCGCGCCGGAATCATCCAGCTTCCATCGGGCGTCCCGGGTCGGCTGAAGGGTCCGGGCGGACGACAGCCGTCCGCCGCCGTCCGTCGTCGACACGTTCGAGACGCGCATCTGCGTTCCGCTCGAGGCGATCGCCGCGAGGTGGACCGCCAGGGCGTGCGCCGTCGGCCGGCCGGCTTCGACCGACACCGTTCCAGCCGCCGACGAAGCCACACCGGTCGTCAGCTTCGAGATCCAGGACGTCCAGCCGCCGGCGGAATCGCCCGCATACTCCTGGCCCTGCCAGACGGCATGCTGGTCGGAGGGATCGGTCGCGAGACCGGTCACCCCGCCGGGGGCGTGCCCCGAGTAGGCGTTCGTGCCCTCGGCGATCAGCGCCGGCTTGCTGACCTGACCGGCCGGCGCACCGCTTGCCTCGTGGATCGCCCAGCTCGAGACTCCCGCCCCACCACCGCTCGGGGACTCGTCGTACACGACGTGGACGGCTCCGTCGCCGGCCACCGCAAGCGCCGGGGCGACATCATTGAACCCGTTCCGTCCGATCGCGAGGTCCTCGACGAGGGCGGTTCCCGTCGCGTTGAATCGACTGAGTCGCACGCATCCGAGGCCACTCGACGCCCCGGCCGGCGTGCATGTCGTCTGGCTCACCGTCGCGAGGCCGGAGCCGTTGCGGGCGAGGCCGAGCGGATCGCTGTCGAGGGCGAGGATCCCGCCGCCGGTGAGGTCCGTCGGCGTGGCCGTGATGGAGGTCGCCACGGTGCCCGTCACCGTCACCAGGCGGGTCGCGCCGCCCGAGGTGGTGTCGATGCCGTAGACGGAGGTCGTCGGGGAGCCACCGTTGACGGTCGCCATCCGCCATGGGCTCGAGCTGGCCTCCACGGGGGTGCTGAAGACGTCGAGCGAGATCGGAAGCGCCGTGATCGTCGCCCAGTCGACGGCGAAGAGGCGGGAGCTGGTGGACGAGGTGTTCGTCCCGAACGAGAAGCACGGAAGGCCCGATGTGCCGATCGAGGACTGGCCGGCCCCGACGACGATCTTGTCGGAGCTCGTACCGATCGATGGGGCGACAGGCACGTTCGTTCCCAGGTCCACGTGCCAGATGTCCCAGAACCACTGGGGATCCGTCGTGTCCGAGATCGCGATGTCGAGATAGCCGGTGTGCGAGGTCGAGGTGCAGTTCCACTCGACGAACGCCGCGATCCACCGATTGTGGGCCGAGTCGAAGATCATCCGACCGTCGGCGGCCCCGCTGTTGAAGTCGAGACCCGCGAAGTCGGCGTAGGACATGTCGAACGGGACGTAGCCGTTGCGGTCCCCGAACCGGAAGCCGACGCTCGTCGACTGGACGACGTCGAACGGGCCGACGGCAATGCCGGTCCGGGCGGCCTGGCTGCAGGGCGCAGAATCGCAGAGGCTGTTGCTCGACGCTCCGGCAAACCCGACCGAGCTCACGTTCGGCGTGGCCGTGTACGTCGCGAGCGTCGGCGCCGGCAGAACGGCCGCTGTCGAGCTGACCGCCGGCCTCGGCGTCGACACGGGCCCGGCGCTCGGCGTCGAGGCTCGGTTTCGCTGTCCCGCGGCCGTGGCCTTGGCCCGAACGTTGACCCGCGTGTGACGGGCGACGGTGAGCTTGCTGCCGTGGAGCTGGATGCCGGCGCTCGCGGCCGGCGACGAGGCCGGAGCTCCGGATGGGGCGGCGAAGGTTGATCCGGCCGCTACCACGACCATGACGAACGCGACTGCGACGGCGCGCGTGAGCTTGCGAGACCTGGCCATGCTGCTGTGTCCTCCACCCCAGGACCCTGGCAGGCCCCGCTCTTGGGGGAATCATGCCATCTCGCGGGACAGGACAAGCGATGATTGACGCACACGACGACGCGTCCGGAGAGCCGGCGCGGGGTCGGGCCGTCCGGGCGTCGGGCGTTTGACATTCGGCGGCGGCGCGGTATCCTACTCCTTCTGTGAGCGCGGCCCTTTCCCTTTCTCCTAACCTCCGTCAAGGAGTGGTGCTTCATGCTGTCTGCTGAGTCGTCGAACCGGACGGCGGCGGCGCTGACGCGAACGCGTTACGCCCGCATCCCGGAAGTCCTTCCGATCCCCAACCTGATCGAGCTCCAGCTGGATTCGTTCCGCTGGTTCATCGACAAGGGCCTCCGGGAGCTCTTCGACGAGATCAGTCCGATCAAGGACTTCACGGCAAAGGTCATGGAGCTCCAGTTCCTCGACTACGAGTTCGGGGATCCCAAGTACTCCGAGGAGGAGTGCCGGACCAAGGACCTGACGTTCTCGCGGCCGCTCTACGTGAACGTCGAGCTCCTGATCAAGGAGACCGGCGAGATCCAGCGCCAGCGGGTGTACATGGGCGACTACCCATGGATGACCGACCAGGGAACATTCGTCATCAACGGCGCCGAGCGCGTCGTCGTCAGCCAGCTGGTCCGGTCGCCGGGCGTGTACTACAGCGAGCTCGAGGACCCGGCATCGGGTCGGATGCTGTTCTCGGCCAAGGTCATCCCGAACCGCGGCGCATGGCTCGAGTTCGAGACGAACAACAAGGACCAGCTCTGGGTGAAGGTCGACCGCAAGCGGAAGATCGCGGCGACGACCCTGCTCCGGGCCGTCGGCTACGAGGAGAACGACTCGATCTCCTCGCTCTTCTCCGGCATCGACAGCGATCCCGAGCATCCGTTCATCGCGAACACGCTCGACAAGGACCTGACGAAGACCCAGCAGGAAGCGCTGATCGAGGTCTACAAGAAGCTCCGTCCGGGCGACCCGCCCACCGGCGATAACGCCCGCCAGCTGGTCGAGAGCCTCTTCTTCAACTTCCGTCGCTACGACCTCGGCCGGGTCGGCCGCTACAAGTTCAACAAGAAGCTGGACGGCGTCGCCGGCCGGATGGGCATCGAGCTGCCGCGCGAGCAGCGGACGATCACCCGTGAGGACATCGCCGCGATCGTCGGTCACCTGATCGAGTCGAACCGCGGCCAGCATCCGAAGGACGACATCGACCATCTCGGAAACCGCCGGATCCGGGCGAACGGCGAGCTGATCCAGAACGCGTTCCGGATCGGCCTGCTCCGCATGGAGCGCGTCGTCCGCGAGCGGATGACGATCCAGGAGATCGACAAGGCCACGCCGAACGCGCTCATCAACATCCGGCCCGTCGTGGCCGCGATGAAGGAGTTCTTCGGCGGCAGCCAGCTCTCACAGTTCATGGACCAGACGAACCCGCTCGCCGAGCTGACCTCGAAGCGCCGCCTCTCGGCTCTCGGACCAGGCGGTCTGTCGCGTGAGCGAGCCGGGTTCGACGTCCGCGACGTCCATCACAGCCACTACGGCCGGATCTGCCCGATCGAGACGCCGGAAGGCCCGAACATCGGGCTGATCGGATCGCTCGCGACCTACGGCCGGATCAACAGCTATGGCTTCATCGAGACCCCGTATCGCAAGGTCAAGCGGACGGTGGCCTGGGATGACCCGAAGCTCGGCACGTTCGAGGCCGGCGGTGACCTCCTCTCGAAGAGCGGTGCGACCGTCCTCAAGGCGGGCCAGCCGTTCAGCGCCGATGCGATCGCGGAGCTGAAGAAGCAGAAGGCGAACGCCTTCCCGATCCGACCGATCGTGACCTCCGACATCGAGTACCTCCCGGCCGACGAGGAGGAGGAGCACGTCGTCGCCCAGGCGAACGCGCCGCTCGACGACGAGGGCCATTTCCTTGCAGAGCGGATCCCGTCTCGCTACCGGGATACGTTTCCGGAGGCGCGAGCCAGCCAGATCGAGTACATGGACGTCAGCCCCAAGCAGGTCGTCTCGGTCGCGACCGCGCTGATCCCGTTCCTCGAGCATGACGACGCCAACCGCGCGCTCATGGGCTCGAACATGCAGCGCCAGGCGGTGCCGCTCCTCGAGCCGGAGTCGCCGATCGTCGGGACGGGCATGGAGGAGCGCGCCGCGCGCGACTCGGGCCAGGTCCTCGTGGCCGCGCGAGCCGGCGTTGTGACGAGCGTGACCGCCGAGCGGATCCGGATCGAGACCGATGCGGGTGAGCTCGACGAGTACAAGCTTCAGAAATTCGTCCGCAGCAACCAGGGAACCTGCATCAACCAGCGCCCGATCGTCGACGTGGGCATCCGGGTGGCCGATGGCCAGCCGATCGCCGACAGCTCCTCGACCCAGGAGGGCGAGCTGGCTCTCGGCCGGAACGTGCTCGTCGCGTTCATGAGCTGGGAAGGCGGCAACTACGAGGACGCGATCGTCATCAGCGATCGCCTCGTGAAGGACGACCTGTTCACGAGCATCCACATCGAGAAGCACGAGATCGAGTCCCGGGACACGAAGCTCGGACCCGAAGAGATCACCCGCGACATCCCGAACGTCGGCGAGGAGTCGCTCAAGGATCTCGACGAGGAGGGGATCGTCTACATCGGCGCCGAGGTCCGCCCCGGCGACATCCTCGTCGGCAAGATCACGCCCAAGGGCGAGACGGAGCTGACGGCGGAGGAGCGCCTCCTCCGGGCGATCTTCGGCGAGAAGGCCCGCGAGGTGAAAGACTCGAGCCTCCGCCTTCCGCACGGCGAGCGGGGCAAGGTCGTCGAGATCCGCGAGTTCCGGCGCGAGCTCAACGACGATCTCCAGCCGGGCGTGAACCGCCTGGTCCGGGTGTCGGTCGCCCAGAAGCGGAAGATCAGCGTCGGCGACAAGATGGCCGGCCGCCACGGCAACAAGGGCGTGATCGCGAAGATCCTGCCCGCCGAGGACATGCCGTTCCTGCCCGACGGAACGCCCGTCGACATCATCCTCAATCCGCTCGGCGTGCCGAGCCGGATGAACATCGGCCAGATCCTCGAGACCCACCTCGGATGGGCACTCCACGCGAAGGGCCAGAAGGCCGCCACCGCCGTCTTCGACGGGGCGACCGAGGACCAGATCAAGGGTGAGCTGCGCGAGGCAAAGCACAAGGTCTACGGCGTCGAGAAGTCGTTGCCCGAGGACGGCAAGATCGATCTTCGCGACGGCCGCACGGGAGAGCTCTTCGATCGGCCGATCACCGTCGGCTACATCTACATGCTCAAGCTCCATCACCTCGTCGAGGACAAGATCCACGCCCGGTCGACCGGGCCCTACAGCCTGATCACTCAGCAGCCGCTCGGCGGCAAGGCCCAGTTCGGTGGCCAGCGGTTCGGGGAGATGGAGGTGTGGGCCCTCGAGGCCTACGGCGCAGCGAACATCCTCCAGGAGCTGCTGACCGTCAAATCGGACGACGTCCTCGGACGTGTCCAGACATACGAAGCCATCGTCAAGGGGGAGGAGATCCAGCCGCCACGCGTCCCCGAATCCTTCAAGGTCCTGATCAAGGAGCTGCGCAGCCTCGGGCTGAACGCGGAGATCCTCGACCAGAACGACGAGGAGATCCAGCTCGCCGAAGACGATGTCTCCGGCTACATGCTCCCGGATCTCGGCGGGATCAATCTCGCCGGGTTCGAGGACTGAACCGGCTCGTCAACCGTACGCACCGGCCGGATGGTCATCCGGCCGGATCGGCCTCGCTCGTCCTGAGGCCGCATCGCGCTGCCGGGCCAGGCGGCGGCGCGGAGGAGAACCATGCTCGAGGTCAATAACTTCAACGCGATCCGTATCTCGCTCGCCAGCCCGGACCAGATCCGGGAGTGGTCGAAGGGTGAGGTGACGAAGCCGGAGACGATCAACTACCGGACCCTCAAGCCCGAGAAGGACGGTCTGTTCGACGAGCGCATCTTCGGTCCGACGAAGGACTGGGAGTGCTACTGCGGCAAGTACAAGCGGATTCGCTACAAGGGCATCATCTGCGACAAGTGCGGCGTCGAGGTCACCCGCTCGAAGGTCCGCCGCGAGCGGATGGGCCACATCCAGCTCGCCAGCCCCGTC
>DATAQF010000180.1:0-3777 GCA_036264795.1 Candidatus Limnocylindrales bacterium
AACCCGTACGCGCGCCGGAACACCGGGTCGACGGTGTCTGGAGTCCGGCCGGTCGCGGTCCGCCAGAGCGCACGCTCGAGCTCGTCAAGGCGGCCGGACAGCTCCGCGGGTCCCCGCGGAACGGGAATGTCGGCATACGTCCGCCGACCGGCCGGGAAGCGAACCTCATCGTCGGGAATCCGCGGCAGCATCGCGAGGACGAGCCGGGCATGAGCGAGAGCCGCGAGGTTCCATGGCTCGGCCGCCTGGAGCCGGAGTGATGGTTGCCCGGTTCGGGCGACGTACGCGCTCTCGAGCGCAGCCTCGGCTTCTGCCGCCCGTCGTTCCGCCTCGTTCGCTGCGGCGTCAACTCTCACCGAGGCGACCTGATCGAGCAGGTACCGCAGCTCCGCGACGCCCGCCATCTCCGATCGGACCCAGCCGAGGAACCCGGTCCGGACGCCTTCGAGGTGGGGCAGGGTGCTGTCGGCGAGGAACTCGGCGCCGCCATCGGGCAGCTCGCCGTCGCCGATCGCCGCATGAAGGAGCTCGCGCGTCCGTCGCGCGAGCGCGAGCCATCGGTCGAACTCGGAGAAGCCGCTCTGCTCGATGTCGCCCATCGCTTGCCTCAGTCGTTGTTCCGGGACACTGAGAGCATCGTGGCCCAGAGATTCCGTCGGGTGCGGCCGCGGCGGTACGGTGCGAACGTTTCACGAGACTGCGTCCGATGGTACTCGTCCGGATCGGGTGGCGACCCGCGGACGGGCTGCCCGCAGGCCGGCGCCCGTCGGGTAGTCTGGGGCCGATGTCCGTCCGCCGGATCCTGAACGCCGAGCTGCTGAGCATCGGGTCCGAGCTCACGGTCGGCGAGACGCGCGACACGAACGCCGGCGACCTCGCCCGGAGCCTCACGGCGATCGGCGTCTCGGTCGAGCGTATCCAGGCGCTCCCCGATCGGCTCGGGACGGTCCGGGACGCGATCGCGAGCGCGATGCAGCGTGCCGACCTGGTCGTCACGACCGGCGGCCTCGGCCCCACGCCAGACGATCTGACCCGGGAGGCGATCGCCTCCGCGCTCGGCGAGACGCCGGCGGTGGACCCCGAGATCGAGGCCTGGCTCCGCGCATTGTGGGATCGCCGCGGACAGGCATTCCCCGAGATGAACCTGAAGCAGGCTTGGTTGATTCCCTCCGCGATTGCGCTCCCGAACCCGAACGGGACGGCGCCCGGCTGGTGGGTCGAGCGGGCGGACGGCGGGCTGGTGGTCAGCCTCCCGGGGCCACCGCGCGAGATGGAGCCGATGTGGGCCGGGCAGGTGCTGCCTCGCCTCGCCAGCCGCGGCGCGGGCTCGGAGCTGGCCACGAGGACGCTCCGCCTGGCCGGGATCGGCGAGTCGCAGGTCGCCGACCTGCTCGGCGAAGAGCTCCTTCGCGCGGCGGATCCCGTCGTGGCGACCTATGCCCGTGCGGACGCCGTCGACATCCGGATCTCGTCCACGGCGGGCGCGTCGGCAGCAGAAAGCCACGCCGCCGATGCTGGCTCGCCCATCCAGCGCGTCAATGCGATGACAGAGCGCATCCGGGCGGAGATCGGCGACCACGTCTGGGCGGAGGGCGAGACAACCTGGCCCGAGGCCGTCGGGTCGGCCCTGCGGGCGCACCGTCTCAGCCTGGCCGTCGTGGAGGTCGCGACGGGAGGCTCACTCGCGACGCTTCTCGGCGATCAGCCATGGCTCCGGTTCACGGAGTCGCTTGCCGGGGACATCCCCGCGGTCGCGGCTCATTCGACTCCGGTCGGGCTCGAGGCGCTCGCGCGCCGTGGGATGGAGGTCGGTGGCGCGTCGGTCGGGATCGGTGTCCGTGCCCGGCGGCGCGGCGCGGATACCGCCGTATCGGTCGTCGTCGTCGGACCGGCCTGGGTCCATTTCGAGCGCCGCATCGTGTTCCTCTCGGGCGCGAACGGCCGTCGTCGCTCGGCGCTGGCTGCCGTCCATATCCTGCTGACGGAGCTCCGACAGCGCCCGTCCGCCTGAGACGCGAGCCGCCCACGGGGCGAGACCCTCAGCGGTGAGCTGCGCGCGAGAGTCCGTCGGGATCGAGGATCACGATCCGGTCCCGTTCGAGGCGGATGAGCCCGTCATCGCTGAACATGCCGAGGAGCTTGTTCACGCTCTGGCGGGTACAGCCGATCATCGCGGCGAGATCCCCCTGGGTCAGCGGCCCCGCGAGCCGGATCGAGCCATCGGCCAGTGGCGTCGCACCGGCTTCGATCGCCATCCGGGCCAATCGCGAGGCGAGCCGCCCGGTGATGTCGAGGAAGTGGAGCTCCTCCACGTGATGCGTCAGGCGGCGGACCTCGGCTGCCAGCGTCGCGAGGAGCGCCTCACGCATCACCGGCTCGGAGCTGATGAGCTCGCGGAACCGCTCCCTGGGCAGGATGTAGGTCTCGGTCGATTCGTTCGCCACGGCCGTGGCCGACCGCGGCGCCCCATCGAGGAGGGCGAGCTCGCCAAAGAAGTCGCCCGCTCGAAGGGTCGCGAGAATCGCCTCCTCGCCGGTGTCCGCTGGCAACGTGATCTTGATGGAGCCGGCCATCACGATGAAGAGCGCATCGCCCGGATCGCCCAGGTGAAAGATCGTCTCGCCGCGACGGAAGCGTCGAACCCGCATGCCACGAGTCAGGCTCGAGAGCCCGTCCGCATCCAGCCCTGCGAACAGCGGGACGGCCGCGAGGGCGTCCGTCATCGACGACGAGTCGACCATGCGCCGAATGCTACTGCGGCCGAGACGGCAAAACCCCGCTTGGTCCGATTTCGATGCGCGCAGTGATCCGTCGCGACCCGGTGTCTCGGATCGGACACGCAGGTCGTCCCGCATGCGGCTCGACGGGCAGGCCGCGAGAGTGCGAACATCCAGCCATGCCGAGCCTGCCCGGTGCCCGTACGTGCGACTGACCGTCGTCGGAAGCGGCACATCCCAGCCGCAGCCCGAGACACCGGCCTCCGGGCTTCTCATCGAGAGCAGGACGACCGCGATCCTCGTCGACTGCGGCCAGGGCATCATCCGGGAGCTGTTCGCGTTCCGAGACCCGCGAGGGCTCGACGCGATCATCGTCGGCCACATGCACGCGGACCACTACATCGATCTCGTGTCGCTCCGCTACCTCCTGCCGTGGGAAGGTGTCGCCGGCGCCCACCTGCCGGTGCTGCTGCCCCCGGGCGGGTCGGCCCGAATGAAGGAGCTGGCGCCCGCGATCAGCGAGCGGCCCACGTTCTTCGACGAGGCCTTTGCCATCCTCGAGTACGAGCCCGGCCACCCGCTCCACGTCGGCGATCTCACGATCTCGTTCATCCCGGGCCAGCACTACGTGCCCGCGTGGGGTTGCTCGGTCGCGGATTCGGATGGACACCGCATCGTGATCTCCGGCGATACCGGCCCGAATGACACGCTCGTGGCGGCCGCCCGAGGCGCCGACGTCATCGTTCTCGAGGCCACCCTGACCGATGCCGATCACGACGACCCGCGTCGCGGCCACCTCACGCCCGAAGAGGCAATCGACATGGCCACCCGGGCCGACGTCCCGCAGACCGTCCTCGTCCATTACCGAGCGAATCTGCTGGAGCGCGTCGAGGCCGCCTGTGCCCGACGTCCGGGCGCCCAGCCCGGACACCCCGGCCTCATCGTGAATCTCCCCGATCGCCGACGGGACGCGCGGCGCGATGGAGCGGCGACCGACGGCGCGACCGATGACGGCCGCGACGGGCACTCACCGACCGACGGCGGGTCGGTCGCCGACGGG
>DATAQF010000196.1:0-2633 GCA_036264795.1 Candidatus Limnocylindrales bacterium
CGACGAGGGCCAGGAGCGGCAGGTCCTGGGACACGGCTCAGGCCGCAGGGCGTTTCAACGGCGCGATGAGCGAGGACCGCCGAAAGAGCTGGCGCCAGCGCGCCACACGCGGCGGTGCCGACTCGGGCAGAACCTCGCGCGCCAGGAGCTCCTCGGCGAGCAGGCGATAGTCGACTGACGCTCCGCTTTCGGGCGCGAACTCGGTGATCGGCTGCCGGGCGGCCTCGGCCGCGGCGAACTTGATGCTCTCGCGAACCGAGGCGCGCGCCAGGAGATACCCGTACATCCGCTCGAGATCATCGAGGACCTGACGGGCGTGGAGGGTGCGATTCACGCGACATGCCACGATGAGGGGACTTCCGAGAACCGGGTTCAGGCTGGACTGAATCCGTCCGATCTCGCGGACGACAGCGCCCACGCCGGGCACGGCGATCGAATGGGCTTCGACCGGGATGATCACCTCCCGGACGCCCATCAGCGCCCCGACGGACAGGTACGACAGCGACGGCGGGCAGTCGATGATCACGAAGGCCCAATCGGCCCGGAGCCGCTGGATGGCTCGCATCACGCCGACACCGAGCTCGCCCTTCATCGTCCGTTCCGCGGCCTGGAGACCGGGCGACGAACGCACGAGATCGAGGCCCGGAACCTTCGTCTTCACCACGTTGGTCCCGAGCTCGCGCGTCGCCACGAGGCGATCGGCTGCCGCGGCATCGTCGGGCGTGTGGCCGAGCCAGGCGGAGGCGCTGCCCTGCGGGTCGAGGTCGATCAGCAGGACGGGCAGGCCCCGCTCGGCCAGGGCGGCGGCGAGACTGACGGCGGTCGTGGTCTTCCCACTTCCGCCCTTGCGATTGACGACTGCGATGGTCCGCACGGCGATGTTCCCCAGGCGACGGCGGTCTGTTGTGCACGACCGACGGCATGCTCTCCGGGAGCGCCGGAGCAGTTCGATGGAAGGCCCGTCGATCCGCGTTACGCCACCGGGCCCGCAGGGTACCCCAGTGCCTGCCCCGTACGGAAGAGGCAGAGCCCGATGGGAGAAAAGTCCGGTGCGGACCGTCCACACGTGAAAAGGGGCTGGCGAACCCTCAGGGGATGACGAGGATCTTCCCCGACTCCCGCCGCGGCGTGCCGTCGAGCAGCTCGACCGCGCCCTCGAGGTCCACCGTCCCGCTCACGATCCGGCTCATATCGAGTCGGCCGGCGGCCATCAGGTCGATGACGTGGCCGAACGTCCCGGATCCCGAATGCCCGATCGAGCCGTGCATCGCGGCGCCGCGAACGATCAGCCACTCGGGATCGAGGTCGACCGTGTGCGGGCCCCGGCCGACGAGAATGAGCTTCCCGGCGGGAGCGAGCGACGCGGCCATCGGCTCCGCGACCCCCGCGGCCCCGCTCGCCTCGACCCAGACGTCGATTCCGCGTCCGTGAGTCAGATCCCGGGCGGTCGTCCCGAGGCCACCGCGACCGAGGGCCGTCGGGTCGAAGACCGCATCCGCGCCAATCGCCGACGCGAGCTCGCGGCGACCCGCCGCCACCTCGAACGCGAGGATCCTGCCGGCACCGGCGGCCCGCGCCAGTGCAATGGCCGCCAGCCCGATCGGGCCGGCGCCGACGACCCCGACCGACGACCCCGGCATGAACCCACCCGCGCTGACGAACATCGCGACATAGGCGACACCCGTCGGCTCGACCAGGGCGCCGAGCTGGAAGATCCGGTCCTCCGGGATCCCGGCCTCGGCCAACGGCCCGAGTGACCAGCAATAGCGGGCCCGGGTCACGACGTACTCGGCGTGGGCACCGTCGAAGCTGAAGCCCAGCTCCTCGATCCGGGTGCAGTTGTTCGGTCGCCCGGCACGGCAGGCGAGGCAGTCACCGCACCACGCGATCTCCTCGGCACAGACGAGGTCGCCCGGCCCGAAATCGCGAACGGCCGGCCCGACGGCCTCAACTGTGCCGGCGAACTCGTGACCGGTGATGACGGGCGTCCGGACCATCCCCGGGTACAGCATGTAGCCGTCCGCGTTCGTCTCGGCGAAATGGAAGTCGGAGCCGCAGATTCCGCATGCGCCCACCCGGATCACGACGTCGTCGCTGCCGGGCGTGGGATCCGGCACGGTCGCGACGCCGATCCGCGGGTTCCGCCAGACCTGGTTCCCCCGTCGAGCCAACCGCGCCGACACGTCGCCCGGATCGAGCGCCGCGACCGCGCCCGGCGTCGGCTCCCAATCCGCCTCGAGTCGGAGCGCCCTCAATGCGCTACCAATGATCGGCGGCGAAGTGCACGAACTCGAGCGTGTTTCCGAACGGGTCGAGCCCGAAGAAGCGAGCTCGGCCCGGGATCTCACCGTCGTCGTCGCGCGTCGGCACCCCCGTGATCTCGAGGTGCTTGCGGAGTGCGTCGACGTCCTCGACCTCGAAGCACGGGTGACGGAGCGACTCGGCGTTTGCCGCGACGCCCGAGGGCTCGCCGAACAGGTGCAGCTCCTGGTCGCCGAGGCCGTACCAGAGCCCGGCGGCCGGAAACACGTCCGGGCGGGCGATCTCCTCGAGCCCGAGCACGTCGCCGTAGAAGCGACGTGCGACCGCGATCGACTCGACATCCCCGGGAATCGGCAGGCTCACGTGTTGGA
>DATAQF010000221.1:0-3639 GCA_036264795.1 Candidatus Limnocylindrales bacterium
GCGCGGTGCCGATCGGCGGGGAGCCTCCGTCCCGGTCGACGGATCGGGCGTCGCCAGGCCCTTCGCGGGCGGCTTCTGTCGTCGCGCGGGCGATTCGGGGCGGTCGCTGGCGGGCCTCGGAGACGCCTCACCCGCCGAGCGGTGGCGCTGCGAGACGGGCTTGCCGGCCGGGGGTCGTCGAGCTGACGGCTTCGCCGGACCTTCGGCCGACGGTCCCGCCGGATCCGGCGCCGGCGACGCGACCGGCGCGTTCGGTGGGGTGGGCGCAGATCGCCGGCGGGGCCGCGGCTGCGGTATCTCCGGGCTTCGGCCGGCGGCGAGCTCCGACGTGGTGGCTGGGGGTCGAGAGGCTTCGATCGCTGGGGGTGGCGGCTCGACGGCCCGGGGCGCGTCGATCGGCGGTCGATCCTCCAGCCACGACACCGATTGCCGCGCCTCGATCGGCTCCGTCGTTGCCTCGGGCTCGCCGAATGGTGCGTGCGCGGCGGCAAACGCCCGCGGCTCCCGCGTCGCGCGACGGATCGGGGCCTCCGGCCGTGGGACCGGCGGACGGGTCGGCAGGTGATCCCGCTCGTCCCACTCGCTCCGGCTTCGCAGGGCTCGGATGGCCGCGGCGACGAGAACGGCGTTGGCGAGGAGCGTCAGCGCGAAGGCAGGCAGGAGCAGATCGGTGGGCATCGGATGGAGACGACCCCGGGGGTTCTGAAGGTGCGGCCGAGTCTAGCCGGGATCGGCCGATCGGGACGCCAGAGGCACGTGGAACGGCGTCGTCTGTGGTGCGTCGACGCCCCCGCTGCGATCCACGGGCGTCCGACGGACGACGAGGAGGGTGAGATCGTCGGATGGCTCCGCCCCGTTGCGGAAGCCGGCGACGTCCGCCATGACGGCCGAAACGATCGCATCAGCGGATCCGCCGGCAGCCGCCGCCAGGACGGATCGCAAGCGGTCCTCACCGTAAAAGCCGCCTTCCGGGGACCGCGCTTCGGTCACGCCGTCGGTGTGACCGACGACGGCGTCACCGGGTTCGATGCTGTGTCGGGTCGAGCCGGCGGCGATGTCGTCGACCATGCCCAGAAGGCGCCCGGCCGGCTCGATCGGCACGACGCTTCCGTCAGCGCGAAGGAGATGGACCGGGTCGTGACCGGCACTCGCGAGCGTCAGCGAGCCGGTCCCGACGTCGATCACGCCATGGGCCACGGTCACGAACAGGCCGCTCGCACGCTCGTGCACGAGGATCCGGTTCACGCGGCCGAGTGAATCGCTGGGGGTGTCCGCGTGATCGGCCGCGGCATGGATGAGAGCCCGGGTGTCCGCCATCAGGAGCGCCGCCGCGATCCCCTTGCCCGTGACGTCGCCGACGACCACGCCCAGCCGATCGCTTCTCCCCCCGATGAGGAACGCGTCGTAGAAGTCGCCGCCCACCTCCCGGGCCGCCTCGTAGGCGGCGGCGATCTCCCAGCCCGGCAGGTCCGGAAACCGGCGCGGCATGAGCGAGAGCTGGATCCGTCGCCCGATCGCGAGCTCCTGTTCGAAGGCGGTCGACGCGAGCGATCGGCCATGAAGGGCCTCGCCGGCCACGAGCTCGATCGAGCGACCGAGAAGCTCCGTGAGGGCCCAGGTGCGCTCGGTCGGACCGTCGATCTCGATCGTGCCAAGTCGGTGCGAGCCGGAGGACACCGGTCGGCTCGTCGATGGCCTCCGATCGGTGGCGCCTGGAGATCCCGGTTCACGTGCGGGTGCGGCGACCAGGATGGAACCGTCGACGTCGAGCACGCGAATATCGTGGTCCGGCTCCAGGGCGGCCGCGGCCTCGACGAGGTCGGCCAGCACCGCCGGCTCGATCAGCTCCCCGAGCCGCAGTGGTCTCATCGGCGGCGGGGGCGTCGGTCAGGCCAGGCTCGCGGCGTCGATGGCGGATGCGCGATCCGGGTGGACGGGGAACAACCCGAGCATGCCGCTGCGCGAGAGCACTCGCTCGATCGATGGCGGCGGACCGACCAGGAGCAGTACCGCCGGTTCGGAATCGACCGCCTCGGCGTTGCCGATGTCGTGGATCGCCTGCCACCCGTTCTCGGCGGATGGCGGCTCCTGCCCGCGGAGGAGCAGCGAGATCGAATGGATCGCGACGAGCCCGGAGCTCCCCATGTAGGTGAGCGCGCCCAGGTCCAGGACGATGCGCCGGGCTCCTCCATCACGAGCCGCGCGCCCGGCCTCGATGACCTCCTCGAAGTTGGAGCCGTCGAGCTCACCGGTCAGGCCGATGACCGCGAGGTCAGCCCTCGGCCGGTCGGTCGTGATGTCCATCGCCAAGCCCTCCCGTGACGGTTCTCAGGCGCTTCGCCACCGTGACCTCGTTGCCGCCTCGGGGGAGCATACGGTGGTCGAACCGGTCCGTGAGGGCCCGGGCGAGATGGACGCCCATCCCGCCGAGAGGGCGACGGTCCAGCGGCAGGTCGACCGGCGGGTCCGGCACCGTCGTCGGATCGAACAGCGGGGCATCGTCGCGGATGGCGAACGCGAGCTC
Organism: Candidatus Limnocylindrales bacterium; assembly: GCA_036264795.1. Lineage (GTDB taxonomy): Bacteria > Chloroflexota > Limnocylindria > Limnocylindrales > CSP1-4 > CF-46. The sequence goes on from DATAQF010000221.1 coordinate 2,525, forward strand.
GTCGTCGCTCTGGCTCGCGACGACCTCGATGCGACCCTGATCCCCGGCGTATCCGTGCTGGATCACGTTGCAGACGAGCTCGTCCACTGCCTGAACGAGGTCGGCCGTCGTCTCGTCGTCGGCTCCCGCCCTCGCGGCGTGCTCCCGGACGAAGGCGCGGACATCGGCCAGCCGACCAACCTCGGCCTCGATCGAGATCGACCTCGCCCGTGTCGCGTCGGCCATCCTTGCCGCGGTGTCCGTCAGCTCATCCGGACGAAATCGGCGGCGGCCCGCTTCACGAACCGGCCGTGGCCCTTGCGGCCGGTGAACTCGCCATTCCGGACGATGACCGACCCGCGGCTCAGGACGACCTCGGATCGGCCACGGACCTGCCGCCCCTCGTAGCACGAGTAGTCGACGTCCATGTGGTGGGTCTTCGCGCTGATCGTGCGCGTCGCCCCGGGATCGTAGACGACGATGTCGGCCTCGGAGCCGACGGCGATCGCGCCCTTTCGCGGGTACATCCCGAAGAGTCGTGCCGGGGCGGTCGAGACGATCTCGACCCAGCGCTCCTTGCTGATGCGGCCGCCGACCACGCCGCCGTCGTGGAGGAGGTCGACGCGATCCTCGACGCCCGGCAGCCCGTTCGGGATCTTCCGGAAGTCACCTTTGCCGAGCTCCTTCTGGCCGTGGAAGTCGAATGGGCAATGGTCCGTCGAGACCAGCTGGAGATCGTCCTTGATCAGCCCGGTCCAGAGCTCGTCCTGGTGGTCGGCCGTGCGGAGCGGCGGGGAGCAGACGAACTTGGCTCCCTCGAAGCCGTTGGCCATGTCGTCGAGCGACAGGAAGAGGTACTGCGGGCACGTCTCCGCGAAGGCCTTCGTCCCGCGGTCTCGCGCCTCGCGGACGGCGTTCATCGCCTCGCGCGCGGAGAGGTGGACGATGTAGACCGGCACGCCGGCGGCCTCGGCGAGCCGGATCACGCGGTTCGTCGCCTCACCCTCGAAGATCGGATAACGGGCGACGCCGTGGTAGTAGGGATCCGTGTGGCCCGCGGCGACCTCGTCGGCGGCGACAACGTCGATCGCCATTCCGTTCTCGGCGTGCATCATGATCAGCCCGCCGTTCGTCGC
>DATAQF010000164.1:0-6519 GCA_036264795.1 Candidatus Limnocylindrales bacterium
AGCCGCTGCTCGGCGAGGTGGCTGGTCAGCCGCTCGTCACGATAGCCCACCTTGGCGCCGAGCATCGGCCGAACGGACTCGACCCACGCCCGCGTGATGGCGGCCTGCGAGCCTTCGACGCCCGATGCGTCGTACGGCAGGCCGACGATGATCTCGGTCGCTCCGTGCTCCTCGGCCAGGCGGGTGATCGCCTGTGCGTCGATCGCCGGGTCGACATTCCGGCGGATCGTCGTCAGGGGCGTGGCCATCCCGTCGTCATCGGCCACCGCCACCCCGATCCGACGCTCACCGAGGTCGATCCCCAGCAGGCGACTCACGGCGCCGCGGTTCCAGCCGGGTCCGAAACCGTCCCGCTCGACGAGCCGGGGGCTCGACTGGGCGTCGGCGAGCTCGCAGGGGAAGCCGCGTCGTTGACCGCGATCGACAGCCGCGCATCGATGCCGGTGACCGTGGAGGTCCAGCCCGGCCACAGCGACACCTGCGCATCGCCGTATGGAGCGAGGGCGGCCCTCGCTTCGGCCGCCGTGCGGCCCTTCACGAGCCCGCGGAGCTGCTCCGGGTCGACGATCAGCACGCGCGTTCCGCGGGCGGTCGCCTCGAACGAGACCTGGCCGTCCGCCCCGACGGAGCCCGCCCCGACGTCGACCTGGATCGAGCCGTCGACGAGGCGATGATCGCTGCCGACCTTCTCGCGGAGCGCGCTCTCGGCGAGCGAGCGGATCGGCGAGGGGTCGACGGCGACGACCGAGCCGATCGTGCTCATTCCGAGATCGAACGTGTCGACGGCCTGGCCGACGAGGCTCGCCGGATCGACCGTGAAGCTCGGCGTCCCGAGGGTTGCCGTTGCCGGGAAGACCTCGGCTCCCGGGGGGGCGTTGGCCCCTGCGGCGACCGCCTGGTCGAAGGTCGACCTCAGGGCCGCCTGCAGCTCGGCGACGGCCTTGTCGACCTCGGCCTTCTTCACCTGCGGCGTCTCCGTGTGGACACCACCGATCGTCGGGTTGGAGTTGTTGACCTTCAGGAGCTGGGGGTTCTCGCCCTGAGGCACGATCCGGACCGCGTTCGCCGGCACGTTGCCCTCGATTCCAGGCTTGACGGCGATGATCGCGACGTTCCGTCGGGACGGTTGGACGGTCACCGGCGTCGTCGGGATCAGCGCCGCCGGCGGAAGGGTCACCGCGGCCTGCGTCTTGAATCGGATGCCGCCCTCGGTCGACACGACACTGCCGGCCGGCACGTTGTTGCTGCTGCCCGTGTTGTAGTTCTCGAACGTGACCGCGCCCGTCGCGGGCGCCTCGTCGACCTTCCGGCCCGTCGTGGTGAACGTCTTGCTGGCGGTCGCCGGCACGTCGAGACGGACGGCGGGGACCACGAGGTTGACGGGGTCGACCGCGGTAGCTGCCGGATCGGCCGCGATCGTCAGGGTCACGGGTCCGATCGGCTCCTGGCGCGGCGTCACTGCGATCGACGCGGACGGCAGGAGCAGGAAGAGCGCCACCGCGACCACGACGACTGCCAGTGCGACCGCCGCGAGGGTCGCGGCGATCGGCGTCCGGATGCTGGAGCGGCCCTTGGCGACGGGCAGCGGTCCGCCCCGCGGCTCGAAGGCGCGGTCGTCGCCGAACGGCCGGCGATCGGCGACCTCGGCAGCCACGGGCGCGGCGTCGTACCGTCGAGTCGGCGCCCCGTCCATGGCGGCCGCTGCATCGACCGCGGCGCCTGCGGCCGCAGCGCCTGCGCCCGCCACGGCGGCACCGGGAATCGCACCCGTACCCGCACTGCCACGGCCTCTCGGGCGTGACGCTCGGACCGATGTCCGTGGCGGCTCGTCGAGTGGCGGACCCGGCTCGAAGTCCTCCTCGACCGACGCCCGCGGACCGGCGACCGCTGATTCGTACTCGGCGACCGTCGCGAATACCGGCATGCCCGCCGATGCGGCAAGAGCGCGCGACGCGGGATCGCCCGCGATCACCGACAGGCGGCGATTGCTGACGAGCGCCTCGCGCGACAGGAGCCGGAAGTTCATCCGCGAGGTCGCGATCCGCGAGCCGTACGGGACGACGAGGGCGACTTTCGTGCCGGGCGACGATCGGATCCGCGCCGCCGCCGACGTGATCTCGTCGTCGACGTCGAGATAGACGATGCCCTCAGCCATGCGTCTGGAAGCCTAGACCCTGGCCGCGGACCACGCGGCGCGGACCGCCGCGGCGGCGAGGGCCGGCGTAGGGCTTGGCGGGCAACGTCACACCTTCATCGCGCGGAGAACCCGCCGGAGCGCCGCGTCGAGGGGATCCTCGGTCGACTGGAGCTCGATCGCCTGGTAGGCCAGACCGAGCGGCGTGACGTCCTGCTGGTCGACGAGCAGGTCCGTGGCGTCGGTGATCATCTCGATCTGATCCGGGGCCATGACCGTGACCTCGGGCGGACGCGCGAAGGACAGCCGCTTCCAGAACCGCTCGGCCTGGAGTGCCGCCGGGATCTCACGGAGTCGTGAGCCGCCGCCGCACAGGTAGATCCGACCCGGCAGCAGGTCGCCACCGCCGAGCTCCTCCATGACGAGCTCGACCCCCGCGGCCCACACCTCCACGTCCTCGCCGACGATCTCGGCGATCTCGTCGCGACGCTCCACCTCCAGGCCGCGCGCATAGTCGACCTTGGCGGCCTCCGCCCGCGGAAAGGGCAGCTCGAGGCGATCCGCCAGGCTCTTCGTGAACGCTCGCCCGCCGAGCGCGAACATCCGCGTCCCCTCGATGCCGCCCTGGCGGACCAGCGCCACGTCGGTCGTGCCACCGCCGACGTCGACGAACAGGGCGCCCACCTGCCGAATCTGGTCCGAGCCGAGGACCCGGGCCACTGCGTAGGGTTCGGCGACGATCTCGAGGAGCTCCAGATCGAGCTGGGACGCGACCGTCTGGAGGGCGCCCAGATGAACCAGCGGGGCGAAGGCGTTGAAGATTCCGATCTTGATGTGGCGGCCCTGGAAGCCGACGGGGTTCGTGAGTGCGTACCCGTCGATCGATGCGCCGACGACCGCGGCGTGGACCAACCTGACGTCGACATTGGGCAGGCCCGTCTCCCAGGTGATCGACCGTTCGGCCTCGCGCAGCGCCTCGTGCTGGACCGTATCGATGAGCTTCTGGAGCTCGCCCTCGGTGATCGGCTGGTCCGGCCGCTTGCGCTCCTGGCTGTGGGTCGTGGTGAAGCCCTTGACGAGCTCGCCGGCGATCCCGATCACGACCTGGCTCGGCCGGAACCCGGCCATCTCCTCGGCTTCCTGGAGCGCGACCGAGCAGTTGTCGACGACCGCGGCGATGTCCGCCACCGTCCCGGACGACATGTGGCTGAGCCCCTGGCGCTTCCGCCCGACACCACGAACGGTTCCGCGACCATCGTCGCCGATGTCGAGGACGAGCGCCTTCGCGAACTCCGTCCCGATATCGAGGGCCGTGCAGGCGGCCAGCGCGTCCCCGCCGTCGCGTTGCCAGAACCGGCGCAGGAAGGCCACGCCTAGCCCGCGCGGGTCAGTCGGGATCGAACGGCATCGAGCGCGGCGGGCAGGCCCTCGCGACGAGTCCCCTTCCCCTGGGCCATCTCCGGCCGGCCGCCGCCACGGCCATCGATGACCGTCATCGCCTCCCTGACGAGGTCGCCCGCGGCGATCCCGCGAGCCACGAGGTCGTCGCTGACGGTGACGAAGACCTGGGGCTCGTCGGCATCGAGGCCGAGCGCGATCACCCCCGAGCCCAGGACGCCGCGGAGGTCCTTCGCCGCACCCTTCAGGGCGTCGATCGATTCGTAGGGGCCGACGTAGGCGACGAGGCGGACGTCGCCGTCGAGGGTCTCCGCCCGGGCGGCGAGCTCGCTGGACCTGGGGAGGGCCGCTCCCCCGCCACCGGCACGGAGCCGCTTCTTCGCCTCCCGGAGCTCGTCCTGTAGGGCGCGGATCCGAACCGGCAGGACGTCGGCTGTATTGGCACCGGCGGCCTCGGCGGCCGCGGCAAGGATCTCGGTCCGGGCACGCAGCCAGGCATCCGCGCCGGCACCGGTGAGCGCCTCGATCCGGCGCATCCCCGAGCCGATGCTCCGCTCACCCGTGATGACGAACGAGCCGATCTGGCCAGTCGCGCGGCAATGCGTCCCGCCGCACAGCTCGTGGCTGTAACCGTCCACGCGGATCGTCCGGACCGTCTCGCCGTACTTCTCGTCGAAGAACGCATCGGCGCCGGCGTCGATCGCCTCCTGCATCGTCATGAACGAGGCCGTGACCGTGCGGTCGTCGCGGATGATCCGCCGGACCTCGTCCTCGATCGCCCGGATCTCGTCGGCCGTCAGGGCACGATCGAACGGGAAGTCGAAGCGAAGGGACTCGGGGGTCACGAGCGAGCCGGCCTGGCGGGCCGTCTCTCCGACCGTGTTGCGGAGCGCCCGATGGAGGAGATGAGTCCCGGTGTGATTGCGCATCGTGTGCGCACGCCGCTCGGCGTCGACCACGGCGTCGACCGTCTCCCCGACCCGAAGCCGGCCGTGGAGCGTGCCGCGCTGGACGATGAGTCCACCGACCGGTCGTTGCGTATCCTCGACCGCGAACAGGGATGAGCCACCGCCGGGCTCGCGGATCTCCCCCTGATCGCCGACCTGACCGCCGCCTTCGGCATAGAACGGCGTCTGGTCGAGCACGATCTCGGCCGCGCCCTGACCGGTCAGCTCGTCGAATTCGATCCCGTCGCGGAGGATCGCGACGACCGTCGCGGGAGCGGTCGTCGTCTCGTAGCCGAGGAAGCGGGTGTCGCCCGCCCGTGCCTGGATCGCCTGGTACAGGGCCATCGACTCCGCGTGGCGGGCGAGGTCTGCCTTCGTCCCCGAGCGACTTCGTTCTCGTTGCTCGGCGAGCGCCGCGTCGAACCCGGCTCGGTCGACCCGGACGCCGTACTCGGCCGCGAGCTCGACGGTCAGGTCGATCGGGAACCCGAACGTGTCATGGAGGCGGAACGCCAGCTCGCCCGGCAGGACCGGAGCGTCCGGAGGGAGGTCTTCGGCGCGCCGGCCAACGACTCGTGCCCGATCGGCGGCCAGGCCGGCGAGGGCGACCTCGAGCTGGGCGGTTCCCGCGTCGAGCGTTCGGGCGAACTGCGTCTCCTCGCGTTCGATGGCCGCGAGCACGGGCACCCGTCGCTCGGCGACGATCGGGTATGCCTCGGCCATTGTCTCGATCACGACCTCGGCTGCCGCCGAGAGGAACGGCTCACGCCGGCCGAGAAGCCGGCCGTGACGCACGGCGCGGCGGATGATGCGGCGGAGGACGTAGCCGCGACCCTCGTTGCTCGGGAGGACGCCGTCGGCGATCAGGAACGTCATCGCCCGGCTGTGGTCGGCGATGACCTGGTAGCTGAACCGCTCCTGTTCGAAGGCTTCCGGGTCGTGGCCGAACAGGTCCCGGAGCCGGGCGTGGATCGGGGCGAACAGATCGGTGTCGTAGTTCGACATGACCTGCTGGCTCACGCTCGTGATCCGCTCCAGGCCCATCCCCGTGTCGACGCTCGTGAACGGCAGCGGCACACGTCCGTCGGGCCGCTGGTCGAACTCCATGAAGACCAGGTTCCAGATCTCGAGCCAGCGCGGGCATTGCTCGCTGTGATCGGGGACGCACTCGGGGCCCTCGCTGAGGTGCGCGCCGCGATCGAAGTGAATCTCGCTGCATGGGCCGCACGGGCCGGTCTCGGCCATTCGCCAGAAGTTGTGGTCGTCGCCCCGGTCGACATCCCCCCAGCGGGCCATGCGCTCGGGTGGGAGGCCGATCTCATCGCGCCAGACGTTCCACGCGACCTCGTCATCCTTGTATGTCGTCGCGGCCAGCCGATCGCCGGGGATGCCGAGCTCCGTCGTCAGGAAATCCCAGGCCCAGTGGATCGCTTCGCGCTTGAAATAGTCACCGAAGCTCCAGTTGCCGAGCATCTCGAAGAGCGTGTGGTGGCGCGGAGTCCGGCCCACCTCCTCGAAGTCGTTGTGCTTCCCGGCGACGCGGAGGACCCGCTGGTAGTCGACCGCCCGGGTGTAGCTGCGCTTCTCCGCCCCGGTGAAGACCTCCTTGAACTGGACCATGCCCGAGTTCGTGAAGAGGAGGGTCGCGTCGCCCGCGGGGACGAGGCTGGCGGACGGCACGATCGTGTGCCGGTGCTCGGCGAAGAACTCGAGAAACCGCCGGCGGATCTCAGCCGCGGGCAGTGCCTCGATCCGCGGATCGCGCTCGATGAGGGGGGTCGGCATCGGCCGCAATGGTACCGAACGGCAGCCCCGATCGAACCGATGCGGACGGTCGGCCGCCGATCGTCGCCACTCCGGATCGCCGCTCCGCGCCGCCGCTCGTTCCCGCTCGGGCCGCCGCTCCGGTCCGCCGCTCGGAACTTGTCAGATGACCGCCAGGCGGTCCTTCGGCCAGGCTCGGCCGGGGTCGAGGCGTTGGTCGAGCGTGGGCGTCGCCGGCTTCCTGCCACATGACCGCCACGCGGGCAGATGACCGGG
>DATAQF010000270.1:0-4423 GCA_036264795.1 Candidatus Limnocylindrales bacterium
GCAATGCTTCATGTCCTGGGTGATTTCACAGCGAACGACCGTGACGAAGCCGAGGCGTGGGTCTTTGAGGTCCTCGCTGATGATCTTCGCGAGCGCGCGCTGTATCTCGTGATCGATCCGTGCTTGCCGTTGCTGTTTCACGATTGGTCGTGCCTGGCGTTCGGGGCGGGCATAGTGCCTCGCAGGGGCGTCACAGAAATTCGCGGAGGCAGGATGCCGGGAGCGAATTTTGTGCGAGTAGCGATTTCCCATGGATGGGAAATCGCGGGCGTCCCCGGCGAGGCACTATGCCCGCCCCGAACGCCCGCCACCATCCCCGGCATTACGCCGGCTGAAGCTCAGGCGCGACCAACTCCGACGTATACGCCTCGATGACATCGCCCTGCTTGAGATCCGCAAACCGCGCGACCTGAATCCCGCACTCGAAGTTCTCGGCAACTTCCCGGACGTCGTCCTTGAACCGCCGGAGCGACTCGATCTCCCCATCGAACACCACGGCAGCATCCCGCAGGACGCGAACCTTGGCATTCCGAGTGATCTTCCCGGACTGCACATAGCACCCCGCGATCGACCCCACTTTGGAGACCTTGAAGATCTCGCGAACCTCAGCCCGCCCAAGCGTGATCTCGCGGAACTTCGGCGCCAGCATCCCGACCATGGCCTTCTTGAGGTCGTTCTCCACGTCGTAGATGACCTGATAGAACCGCAGATCGACCTGCTCGGAATCGGCGAGCCGCTTGACCGACTCATCCGGCCGAATGTTGAACCCGATCAACACCGCGCCGGAAGCGGAGGCGAGGTTGACGTCGTTCTCGGTGATCCCGCCGACCCCGGCGAGGATGACGCGCACGTCGACCTCCGCCGTCGACAGCCCTTCGACGCGCCCGCGAAGCGCCTCCACGGACCCCTGACCGTCGGCTTTGAGGATGAGATTGAGCGTCTTCTGCCCCCCATCCGCCGGCATCATCATGAACGTCTCGAGCGAGACCTTCGCACCACCCGTGGACGAAGCCATCCGAACGTCACGCCGCTTCGTGGACCGCTTCGCAGCAGCCTCACGAGCGGATTTCTCGTCGGAGACGACCATCATGGTGTCACCGGCCGAAGGAACGTCGTTGAGCCCCATGATCTCGACGGGGATCGACGGCCCGGCCTTCTTCGTTTGCTTGCCCTTGTCGTCGATGAGCGCCCGGATCTTCCCGTACGTCGGCCCCACGACGACGACGTCGCCGACCCGCAACGTCCCGGTCTGCACCAGCACGGTCGCAACCGGCCCGCGCCCGCGGTCGAGCGCCGACTCGATGACGACACCCGACGCGCGCCGATGCGGATTCGCCTTGAGCTCGCGCAGATCGGCCTCGAGCAACACCGTCTCGAGCAGCGTCCCGAGCCCGTCGCCCTTGCGAGCGGAGACCGGCACCATCTCGATCTTGCCGCCCCACTCGACGGGCTGCAAACCTTCTTCGGTGAGCTGCTGCTTGACCCGATCCGGCTGCGCGTCTTCCTTGTCCATCTTGTTGATCGCAACGACGATCGGCACGTTCGCCGCCTTGATGTGCGAGATCGCCTCGCGCGTCTGCGGCATGACCCCGTCGTCCGCCGCGACGACGAGGATCGCGACGTCGGTGACCTTCGCCCCGCGCGCGCGCATCGCCGTGAACGCTTCGTGACCCGGCGTGTCGATGAACGTGATCGGACGCCCGTCCTTCTCGACGGTGTACGCACCGATCTTCTGCGTGATCCCGCCGGCCTCGCCGCCCGCGACGTTCGACTCGCGAATCTTGTCGAGGAGCGAGGTCTTGCCGTGGTCGACGTGACCGAGCACGGTGACGACCGGAGGCCGCGGCTGCAGCATCTCCGGCTTGTCCTCTTCCTGCTCGACGACGACTTCGTCGCCGGCCTCTTTGACGATCGCGTTGAAGCCGAACTTGCGCGCGACCGCGGTCGCCTGATCCGACGAGATGTTCTGATTGATCGTCGCCATCGTGCCCATGCGGAAGAGCTCCTTGATGACGTCCGCGGCCGGGACGATCATCGAGGTCGCGAGCTCCTGCACGGTGAGGATGTCCGGGATCTCGATCGACTCGAGCTTCTTGGACGGATCCTCGACGCGGTCGACGTACGCGCCGCCGTTGCGACGGCGCTGCTTCTCGAGCCGCATCTCGGCATCGCGCGCCTTCTTGGCCTCGAGCTGCTCGCGCGACATGCGGCCGCGGTTTCCGCCGCCGCCGCCGCCGGGACGGCCGCCGCCGGAGCTCGGCATCGGACCGGCCGGAGTCATCGGGCCGTTCCCGGCAGGACCGCCGGGACGCGGACCGCCGAACGGACGCGGACCGGCCGTCGCACCGGGGATCGCCCGGAACGCGCCGTTGCCCTGCGGACGGCGGCCCTGCGGCGGACCGCCCGGACCGCCCGGGGCGCCGGGCGCGCCCGGCGTGCCGGGACGCGGCTGCTGGTACTGACCTGGACCGCCTTGACCGGGCCGCGGCGCGACGCCGGGCCGGCCCGGGATGCCGTTGCCCTGGGCGGGCGGGTTCATCGGGCGGGCCGGCGGACGCGGCGGACGGACCGACGCCTGTCCGGAAGGGACGGGACGGAGCGTCGGGATCGGCTCGTTCGGCGCGACCGGACGCCGCGGCGGCGGCGTGCCGGGCTGGCCCGGACGCGGGGCGAGACCCGGACGCGGCGGCGCACCGGGGCCCGCCTGCGCCGGCTGGGGCGCGCGCGCGGCGGGCTGCTGCGGCTGCTGGGGCTGCGCGGGACGCGGGCGCTGCGGGGCGCCGGTCACCGGGCGAAGCTGCGGGACCGGCTCGGCCGGCTGCTCCGGCGCCGCGGCAGGACCCGGCGCGTCGGGCGCCGCCGGCTCCGCGGCAACCTCGGGACGTGCGTCGTCCACGGCGGGCGCCGTGCTCGCCGCCGAAGCGGCGGCCGGTTCCACCGAGGCGGTAGCCCCGTTCGTGGGCGGCGTGGCGGCAGCGGCGGGCGAGGCCGGCGCGCGCGCAGCGGCGGGGCGCGCGGCGCGCGGCTTCGGGGCGGGAGCCGTCGGCGCGCTGTCCGCTACGGCACCTTGCGCGGCCGCCGCGGCCGGGTCCGGCACGGCGGCGGATGCAGCCGGCGCTGCAGCCTGGCTCGCAGGCGCGGGCGCCGTCGCGGTCGCGGCGGGCTTGGCAGCCGGTGCGGGCTTGGAAGCTTTCGCCCCCTTGAGCTGTGCACGAAGGAGATCGGCGACCTTCGGCTCGACGACGCTGAGCTGGTTCTTCGCTTCGAGCCCGAGCCGGCCGAACAGGCCGAGCAGGTCTTTCGAGGACATGCCGAGCTCTTTGGCGAGCTCGAAAATTCTGGGTTTACCGGTTGCCATGCAATCCTTCAAAGTTACGGCCCCCGAAGGTGCCGTCCGCCGCTAAGTCATTCTACAACGAGCTCCGTGATCCGGAGGGTAGGGTCACCATTGTAGCAGAGCCTCTCCACTAAACCCCGGATAACGTTTGTTCTTTGCGACCCGTTCCGCGCATTCGCGCGAGCACAGGTACGCTCCGCGGCCGTCCTGCCGCTTTCCCCGGTCGGCGAGCCACCGGCCTCCTTGCCGGGTGAACCGCCGGAGCGCCGGCTGCGGGAAGACCTTCCGGCAGCCGACGCACGTGCGCTGCGGGATCATTCCGTGGTGAACATCTCCCGCTTGAACTCCTCGAGCCGGCGCAGCAGCTCGTCCTGGTCGATCGCCGCCTCTTCGGCCTCCTCGCCCTCGGCCGCGACCACGGCCTCCTCGTCGGTCACCTCGGCCGGCTGCTCGGTCGCGCGGGCCGCGCGCTCCGCGGCGTACCGCTCGCGGGCCTCGGCGGCCTCGGAGTCGCTGGTGATGTCGAGGCGCCAGCCGGTGAGCCGGGCCGCGAGCCGGACGTTCTGGCCCTCGCGCCCGATCGCCAGCGAGAGCTGGTGGTCGGGGACGATCACCAGCGCGATCCCCTCCTCCTCGTAGAGCTCGACCCCGAGGACCTTCGCCGGCGCCAGCGCGTTGGCGATGAACCCCGGCAGGTCCGGCGCCCAGCGGATCACGTCGATCTTCTCGCCGCGCAGCTCGTCCGAGACGTTCCCGATGCGCGAGGACTTCGGGCCCAGGCAGGCGCCGACGGCGTCGATCTCCGGGCGCTTCGAGGTCACCGCGACCTTGGTGCGCGCGCCCGGCTCGCGGGCGATCGCCATGATCTCGACGATGTCGTCCTGGATCTCGGGGACCTGGAACTCGATCAGCCGCTGCACGAGCCCTTCGGCCGCGCGCGAGAGGACGACCAGCGGGCCTTTGTTCGTCTTGCGCACGTCGAGGACGTACGCGCGAATGCGGTCGTTGATGCGGTAGTTCTCGCGCGAGACCTGTTCGCTGAACGGGAGCAGCGCCTCGGTCTTGCGGTCGTCGAGGAGCACGTAC
>DATAQF010000275.1:0-4271 GCA_036264795.1 Candidatus Limnocylindrales bacterium
CGCGTGCGACGAGGCACGCGCGCTGGAGTCTGCGGCCGCCGCCGGCGGGGCGCCGGCTCCGGATCGTGTCGCGGCGGCGATGCTCGGGTCGAATGACGAGTTCGACGATGCGTTGCCGATGAGCTCCCGCGCCGGCGACGATGCCCGGCTGCTCCGCATCCTGCGTGGCGAGCGCGACGCGATGCTCGGCGCGGTTGCACGCCTCGGCGGCGACGACGCCGAGGCGCGGCGTCGCTGGCAGACCTGGTTGAGCGCGCTGGCCGAGGCGCTCATCGGCCGCGCGATCGAGGCGACCGCGTTCGAGTTCCCGCCGGAGCATCCCTTCTGGGGTCCGTTCAGCCGGGACCAGAACCGCGACATCGCCGCCGGCCTGTCGTCGCTCGGATACCGCTTCGACGGGTTCGGGGGCTGGGTCGACGACCACGTCCCGGCCCAGCGCGACCTCTCGCTGGCGGTCGGCTACGCCGGCCTCGATCCGATGCGCATCCGCCGCTGGCCGACCGAGGCCGAGATGCGCGATCTCTTCGCCGACGTCCGCGTCGCCGTCGATGAGTACGTGGCCGGGACCGCGGGTGGCCTGACCCTCGGGGAGATGGTCACGCTGCTCGGCCGGCGGGCCGACGCGCTGACCGAGCTCTGGAACGAATGGGGCTCGGCGCGACCGATCCTGCTCGCGTCCGACTGACCGCCACGTCCCGCCGGCGGAGCCGCTCCACTCAGCCCTGGGCGAGCGCCGCCTCGGTCGCCTGTTCGGCGTCGACGCTCGGGCCTTCGTCCTCGTCGTCGTCGATCACGACGAGCCGGAGTGCCTCGGCGGCAGCCACACCGATCGGCTCGCCCTCCTCCGCCGCCCACGCCCGGATCCGCTCCTCGAGGCGGGCCGGCTCCAGGATCTGGCTGGCATGTGCGGCCAGGGCGGCGAGCTTGCGATCGAGCGTTCCCGTGATGTCGATCCGGACGTTCGGATCGTTCGGCCAGAACAGGTACAGCCGCCGGACCCGGTGGGCAGCCAGACCGGAACGCGCGAGCGCCGCAAAGGCCATCGGGTTACGCGCGGCCGGGTAGACGGCGTCGACCGCGGCGAGGCCGGCCTCGCGGTGATCGGTGTGGTTGATGCCGCCGGAGCGATAGAAGATGACGGTCGGGTCGGTGGCGAGGACCGCGTCGGGCCGGAAGGTCCGGATCTCGCGGACGAGCTGCTCGCGCAACGCGAGGTCGTTGACGAGGGCGCCATCGGGCATGTGCAGGAAGGTCACGCCCGCGTAGCCGACGATCTCGGCGGCCGCCCGCTGCTCCCGCTCGCGGAGCGCCGCCAGCACGAGCGGATCGGCCTCCGGGTCCTCGCCGCCGGCATCGCCGCTCGTGCAGCAGACGAGCCAGCCCACGGAGCCCTCGTCGATCCACCTGGCGGCCGTCCCGGCCGGCCCGAAATCCGCGTCGTCCGGGTGGCCGGCGACCACCATGAAGCGGTCCGGCCGCCAGTCGTGAGCTGTCTCCGTCATCGGTTCCGACCCGCTCCGCGATGTCGCCGTTGCGCTGCGTGAACCGGTTGTTGCGCGGATTGCGACATCGCTATGATGTCGGCCGAGGCTTCGCTCGTCTCCCCCCACGAGCGAAGCCTCCTTCGATTCCGCTCCAGGTCAGCCGGCAACCGCCGTGCTCCTGTCGGCCTGGGCCTGATCGAGGGTCTTCAGAACGTCCTCGGCGTGCCCCTCCGGCGTGACCTTCGGCCAGGCGTGGGCGATGCGGCCGTCGGGATCGACGAGGAACGTCCTGCGCGCCGTTCCCCAGTACGTCTTGCCGTAGTTCTGCTTCTCGACCCACGAGCCGTACGCTTCCGCGGCCATGTGGTCTTCATCGGCGAGGAGGACGAACGGGAGGTCGAACTTCTCGCGGAACGAGCGTTTGCTCGATGCGCCCTGAGGACTGATCCCCCAGACGTCGGCTCCGCGCTCCACGATCGTGTCGTTCGCGTCGCGGAACTCGCATGCCTCGACCGTGCAGCCGGGCGTGTCGTCCTTCGGGTAAAAGTAGACGATCGTCCACCGGCCATGCTGATCGGCAAGCCGGTGAATCGCACCGGTCTCATCGGGGAGGGCGATCTCGGGGGCGAGGTCGCCCGCTGCGGGCGTGCTCATCGTCAGAGGGTAGCAGCGATCTCCACGACGAGGACTCGACCTGCCCTGAAGGAGATCCACGCATCGGGAGCATCCCGGACATTCGACAGGCCGCGCGCCGGCCCGGCTCGGAGCGGCTCGTCGACGAGCGGGTAGCGGAGCCCATGGGTCGTGATGCCCTCGGTCGCGCCGTCGAACGGGAACAGCGACACGACGTCGCCGATCCGACCGCCGAGATCGTGCCGGCCGCTCGACAGGAGGCGAACCCGGGCGTGCTCGTCGAGCAGGCAGGCCTCGCGACCCGCGAGGCGGTCGTGGGCAAGCAGCCAGACATTGGCGAGCGCGTGATCGATCCGCGGGCCTCCCAACGCGCCGAGGATCGTCAGCCGAGTCGCGCCGGCGCCGACCGCCGCGATGATCGCCAGCTCGGTGTCGCTCTCGTTCTTGGCCGTCGCGGCCAGCTCGATCGGCACGCCGGAGGCCCGGAGCCTGTCGAGGTCGCCCGGCCCGAGGGAGTCGCCGTCGCCGACCCAGAGGTCGATCGAGCGGTCGAGCACGGTGGCGTGCCGCGCCCCGCCGTCCGCGGCGATCACGAGGTCGATCCCGGTGTCCCAGCCGGGCCACGACCGTGCGAGTGCCAATCGATCGGGCCGGGCGCCGTCCGCGAGGATCAACGCATGGTGGGCGGTTCGCGTCGGTGGCGCGGCCGTCATTGACCCGGCTCGGCTCGCGCAGCCTGATCGGCCAGGTGCCGCTCGGCCCAGGCCGCGACGGATGGCGCGACATCGCTGGCACCCGCGGCGCGCAGCTCATCCGGGTCGCCGAGGACGGACTCGATCCCGATCCCGCGGGCGCCGACGGTCACCGCCATCTGCATGTCGGTCGGCGCGTCGCCGACGTAGATCGAGGTCGCCGGCCGGTGGCCGCGGCCCGCCAGCTCGAGGGCGAGGCGAAGCGGCGCCGGATCGGGCTTGTGGACCGGCAGGTCGTCGCCGAAGACGCGGATGGGCAGCAGCGAACCGAGCCCGGTCTGCTCGAGCTGCGGCTCGACCACGTCGCGGTGACCCGCGGTCACGATCCCCAGCACGGCACCGCCGGCTCGGAGGCGACCGAGGGCCTCGGCGACGCCGCGGAACGCGATCACCTCGTCCGAGCCGCCGGCGAAGGTCGTCTCCCAGAGCGCGTTCGCCTCCTCGAGACGATCGCCCGGGATCCCGAGGCGGAGGTACATCTGCCGCCAGTCGGGCACGTAGTGGCGGCGATAGACGACCTCGTCGAACGGCAGGCCGAACGCGCTCATCACCGTGGCATTGGCGACGTGGAATGCACCGAGCGAATCGACGAGCGTGCCGTCCCAGTCGAAGAGAATTGCTTCCATCAACCGATGCTATCGCCGGCGCCCGGTCGTCGTCGGACCAGCTCCATCGAGAACGGCCCCGAGAGGCCCGTGGCCTGCTCGCGAGCAACCGGTTCGTACGGGCGGGCAGAGCCCGCGATGCACTAGACTCGGATCGTGCCAGAACCCACCGAACACGCTGGAATCCAGCGGGTCCGCGACGCCGCAGCGCGCAAGGGCGTCAGCCTCGAGATCAAGGTCTTCGACGCATCGACCCACACGGCTGCGGACGCCGCGGCGACGGTTGACGCCGAGCTCGGCCAGATCGTCAAATCGCTCGTCTTCGTCGCGCCCGGCGAGGGCGGCCTGCTCGAGCCCGTCCTCTGCCTGGTGTCCGGGCCGAACCGGGTCGACCTGGCCCGCCTCGCGGCGGTGACCGGCGAGCGCGACATCCGCCGGGCGACGGCGCGAGAGGCGGAGGAGCTGACCGGCTTCTCGATCGGCGGGATCCCGCCGATCGGCCACATCCGTCCCGTCCGGACGATCATGGACCCCGATCTCGGCCGGTTCGAAGTCGTCTGGGCCGCGGCCGGGACGTCGACCGCCGTCTTTCCCGTGCCCCCGGCGACGCTCAGAATCCTTGCCAATGCGACCGTCGCGCCCATCGCCGAGGAGCGACGTGCGGCCGACATCGAGGCGGAGCGCGGGGCCGCCGGTGGCGTCGGCGACATGGTCGGCAGGGGCGCCCCGGCTCGCAACCTCGGAGCGTGACTTCAGCCGGCGCCGGCTCGCCGCCGCGCGACGCGACGATCAACTAT
>DATAQF010000002.1:0-3109 GCA_036264795.1 Candidatus Limnocylindrales bacterium
GCCGTCGCGATGCTCGGCGCGTGCCGCGAGCCGGAGCCGACGGCGAACCCAGGAGTCAGCCTCGGGTTGGCGATCGGCACGTTGGCCAAGGCCGGCCGCGACAAGCTGACGTTCCTGGCGGACCCGGCGATCGACAGCTTCGGGTCCTGGCTCGAGCAGCTGATCGCCGAGAGCACCGGCAAGCATGGAACGGGGATCGTCCCGA
This sequence comes from Candidatus Limnocylindrales bacterium, assembly GCA_036264795.1. GTDB lineage: Bacteria > Chloroflexota > Limnocylindria > Limnocylindrales > CSP1-4 > CF-46. The sequence goes on from DATAQF010000002.1 coordinate 206, forward strand.
TCGACCGCGAGCCGATCGGCGACGTCGGGTCGTACGGGAGCGACCGGGTCTTCGTGCGCCTGACCGTCGCCCCGGGCGACGACGGCCCGGCGCCCGAGGCGCTCGCCGCGGATGCGCTCGCCGAAGCCGCGGAGCGGGCCGGCCATCCGGTCATCCGAATCCCGATCCTCGATCCCATCGACCTCGGGGCAGAGGCCTTTCGATGGGAGGTCGCCACCGCGATCTCCGGCGCCATTCTCGGCATCGACCCGTTCGACCAGCCGAACGTCGAGGAGGCGAAGGAGCTCACCCGGAAGGTGCTCGCCGGCGCCGCGTCCGGCGAGCCGGCTGAAGCGCCTGCGGCGCCGCTCGTCGTGGACGACGCGACCGGCCTGACGCTCCACGGCGACGCGCCGATGCGGCTCACGGCCGGAGACGGGACGCTCGTCGGTGAGCTCGCCCGTCACCTCGCCCGGCGCAAGCCGAACGCCTACCTCGCGCTCCAGGCGTTCATCGCGCCGAGCCCCGGGGCCGACGAGGCCTTCGACCGCATCCGGACATTGCTCCGCGATGCAACGCGCTGCGCGACGACCGCCGGCTATGGGCCGCGCTTCCTCCATTCGACCGGGCAGCTCCACAAGGGCGGACCGCCGACCGGCTGGTTCCTCCAGCTCACGTCGGATCACCCGGTTGATCGCCCGATCCCCGGCTGGCCGTACACGTTCGGCCGGCTGATCGACGCCCAGGCGGAGGGCGATTTCGCCGCGATCGAAAGCCACGATCTCCCGATCCTCCGGGTCCACCTGGCCGAGCCCACGAGCGGTCTGGCGGCCCTGGAGCAGGCCCTTCGCGCGGCGCTCGGCCGCGGCTGACCGCCGACCCAATTCCGCGGCCGCCCGGCCGCCTGATCGGAACGACAGGGAGGCACCTCGCATGCGGATCGGTTTTGTCGGGCTCGGTCGGATGGGCGCGAACATGGTCCGCCGTCTCATCCGCGACGGGCACGAGGTCGTGGCCTACAACCGGACGCCGGAGAAGACGAAGGAGATCGAGGGCGAGGGCGCCATCGGTGCCTACTCGATCGCCGAGCTCGTCGGCAAGCTGGAGAAGCCGCGCGCCGTCTGGATCATGGTCCCGGCCGGCGACGCCACCGAGGCCCAGATCGCCGAGCTGATGGAACATCTCGAGCCCGGAGACACGATCATCGATGGCGGCAACACGAACTTCCACGACGACCAGCGACGCCACGCCGAGCTCGCCGCGAAGGGCGTCCGCTACATCGACGCCGGAACGTCCGGCGGCATCTGGGGGCTCCAGGTCGGGTACTGCCTGATGGTCGGCGGCGACGCGGAGGCCGTCACCCCGCTCGAGCCGATTTTCACGTCGCTCGCACCCGAAGGTGGCTACAAGCACGTCGGCGGGGCCGGTGCGGGTCACTACGTGAAGATGGTCCACAACGGGATCGAGTACGGCCTGATGCAGTCGTACGCCGAGGGCTTCGAGATCATGCACGCGTCCTCGTATGAGCTCGACCTCGGCGGCATCGCGGAGCTGTGGATGCACGGCTCGGTCGTCCGATCGTGGCTGCTCGAGCTCGCGGTGCGTGCCTTCGAGACGAACGGCCAGGATCTCCAGCACCTCAAGGGCTACGTGGAGGATTCCGGCGAAGGTCGCTGGACGGTCCAGGAGGCGATCGATCACGCGGTCCCCGCGCCGGTCATCACGCTGTCCCTCCTGACGCGCTTCCGATCCCGCCAGGACGACTCGTACGGGGCGAAGGTCCTGGCGGCCCTTCGCAACGAGTTCGGCGGCCACGCCGTGAAGACGGAGTGACCCGAGCGTGAACCGCGTGCGGCCGCGGCTCGAACGGGTCGGGTTTCTGCCGGATACCACCCTCCGTCGTGAGCGGCGAGGGCTCGGATCGCGCCAGGCCGACCCGGTCGCCGGCTGCGCTTCGAGTTTGCCGCCGGCGGCTAACCGCAACGTGTCGAGTCGCCCGCGCGAGCTGCGCGTCGCGACGGCCACCACCGGGACGGGTATCTGGCAGCACCCAGCCGAATTCCCCCAGCGAGGTTCATCGCCTCGATGACGGACCCGGCTGTCCCCAAGCGGCGGACCTCCTCCGCGGCACCGGGCGCGCCCGCCGTCGCGCCGGAGACCGCGCCGGACAAGCAGCCTCATGCGGCGCCCCGGGCGAAGGACGTGCCGCGGACCATGAAGGAGCTCCGCCTCGCGCGGCAGAGCAGGCGCAAGCCGCCGCCCAAGCTCGATGACAACCCCCTCCGCGAGGGCCTTCGCCTGGAGCGCGTCCCGGACCCGAGCGTCCTCGTCCTGTTCGGGGCGACCGGTGACCTCGCTCATCGCAAGGTCATCCCGGCCCTGTACCAGCTCTGGCGGACGAACCTGCTGCCCCACGAGTTCGTGATCGTCGCAATCGGGCGGCGCGACTACACCGACGACGCGCTCCGGGCGGAATATCGCGCCTCCTTGGAGAAGTACTCACGCGTGCTCCCGCTCGACGAGGCGGCGTGGCGCTCGTTCGCCGCGCGAATTCGCTATCAGCGCTGCGATTTCGACGACCCGGCCGCCTTCGACCGCCTCGCGACGACGCTCGAGGGGATCGATCGCGAGCAGCATTCGCCGGGCAACCACCTCTACTACCTGGCGACCCAGCCGTCGCAGTTCGCCGAGATCGTGGCCCAGCTCGGCCGGGTCGGGCTCGATCACGAGAAGCACGACGGCGGCTGGCGACGGATCGTCATCGAGAAGCCCTTCGGCCACGACCTCCAGTCCGCGATCCGCCTGAACCGCGAGGTCGGGAAGGTCTTCCGCGAGTCGCAGGTCTATCGCATCGATCACTACCTCGGGAAGGAGACCGTCCGGAACCTCCTCGTCTTCCGTTTCGCGAACGGGATCTTCGAGCCG
>DATAQF010000015.1:0-2577 GCA_036264795.1 Candidatus Limnocylindrales bacterium
GCCGTCGCGACGCGCGTGCGGGCGCTGCGTGAGGTCCTGGACGGCTGGCTCGCCGACCTCGAGGCCATCCCGCCCGAGCCCGCGCGCCTTCGCGACCGGCTGGCATCGGCACGAGCCCGGCTCATGGCCGACGACCCGCAAGCCGGCGAATGACCGACGAGCCGGCAACCGGCCGATGACCGACGAGCACGTCCTCGTCGTCCCGACGACCGACGTCCTGCGCGAGCTCGGCGACGGCGCTACGTGGCACGGGATCCTGCCGGGTCGCGAGGCGGCCCTTGCCGAGCTGCTCCGGCGTCGCGGCCTGTTCCGCCCGCGATCGGCGATGGAGGACGACCCGGCCTGGAAGCAGGTCATCCCGTATCCGATCCTCCGCGACGGCCCTCGGTGGTTCCTCATGCGACGGACCCGCGCGGGTGGTGACGCCCGGCTGCACGATCGCTATTCGATCGGCGTCGGCGGCCACGTGAACCCGGCCGACGGCGGGCTGGACGGCGACTTGTCGGCGGCTCTCCATCGTGAGTGGACCGAGGAGCTCGACGTGGACTTCGTTCCGGCGTTCCGGTTCATCGGGCTGCTCAACGACGACACGACCGCCGTGGGAGCCGTCCACCTCGGTGCCGTCTACGAGGGCGATGCCGGCGGTCGGCCGGTCGCCATTCGCGAGACCGACAAGCTGAGCGGTCGCTTCGCCGAGTCCGCCGAGGTCGCCGCCGTCAGCGACGCCCTCGAGACCTGGAGCCGCCTCGCGTTCGAGTTCATCGAGATCGGTGCCGCGCTACGATGATCCGCGGAGGACGTCGGTGACACACTCCGTCGATCGCCGCCGGCCCGTCGCGGCGGCACTCCTGGCCCTGGTGGGCCTCTTGTTCATCGCGATGCCGGCCCACGCTGTGAGCCCGGGGGCAGTTCTGGTCGTGCCGACGACCGGCATCGTCGACGGCGTCATGGCCGACGCCCTGACGAGCTCGCTCAACGGCGCGGCGGATTCGCGAGCCGCGGCCGTGATCATCGAGCTCGACACGCCCGGCGGCAGCCTCGACGCGACGCAGCGGATCGTCTCCGCGCTCCTGTCGGCGCGCGTTCCGACGATCGTCTGGGTCGCGCCGGCAGGTGGCTTCGCCGCGAGCGCCGGCACGTTCATCACGCTGGCAGCAAACCTTGCCTACATGGCCCCGGGGACCCGGATCGGGGCCGCGTCGCCGATCGACAGCTCCGGCAACGACATCCCCGGCACGCTCGGCGAGAAGGTGAAGAACGACACGATCGCGTGGGTCACCTCGATCGCCCAGACCCGCCATCGTCCGGTTCCCTGGGCGGTCGCGACCGTGGCCTCCGCGACGAGCTACTCGGCCAACGATGCGGTTGCGGCCGGCGGGGTTGACGGGATCGCCTCGACGGTCGAGGACGTCGTGGCGCAGGCCAACGGCAAGAGCGTCCAGGTCGCCGGGGCGACCGTCCCCCTCATGCTTGCCGGTGCACCGATCGAGCAGGCCGTCAACAACCCGTTCGCGGGGATCCTCGGCCTCCTCACCGATCCGAACGTCGCGTTCGTGCTCTTCACGGTCGGGGCGCTGGCGCTCCTGTTCGAGCTCCAGAACCCGAACCTGCTCACGGGGATCTTCGGCGTGATCGCGATCGCCCTGGCGGTCGTCGGGTTCGCGAACCTCCCCGTCGATATCCTGGGTCTCCTGCTGGTCGCGATCGGGCTGATCATGTTCGCCCTCGAGCCGGCGATCCCGAGCCACGGCCTGCTCACGATCGCGGGCGTGATCGCGTTCGTCCTCGGGGGCTCGACGCTCTATACGCAGGTGGGCCAGTTCGGACCGGCGATCCGGGTTGCGGTGCCGCTGCTGGCGGTTGCGGCTGTGACCGCGGCAGCCTTCGGCATCCTGATCACGACGACCGCGATCCGCACCCGACGCATGGCGGCGCCGAAGGACGCGCCGTCGGCCTCGATTCCCGCCGGGGCGGCCGGCGAGGTCCGGAACCCGCTCGCGCCGATCGGATCGGTCTACATCGCCGGCGAGGAGTGGTCGGCGAAAACGGCGGACGAACGACGCCTCGACCGCGGGACGCCCGTCCGCGTCGTCCGGACCGACGGGCTCATCGTCGTCGTCGAACCGGTCGCCGGCGCTCTACCCTGACGTCACGCACCCGAAGGAGCCCCAGTGGAACTCGTCGTCCTGCTCGCAATCGTCGCCTTCATCGGCGTCGTCCTGCTCGTGATCCTCTATCTCTCCGTTCGGGTCGTGCAGCAGTACGAGAAGATGCTCGTCTTCCGGCTCGGCAGGACGAACGAGCAGATGCTCCGCGAGCCGGGCCTGCGGTTCCTCGTTCCGATCATCGATCGGCCGGTGAAGGTCGACATCCGGGAGCAGTTCATCGAGGTCCCGAGCCAGACGACCATCACCAAGGACAACGCCCCGATCAACGTCGACTTCCTGATCTACTGGCGGATCGTCGACCCGCTGAAGAGCGTCGTGAACGTCGCGAACTTTGCCGGCGCGCTCCAGGGCGTGGCCACGACGACCCTGCGGGCGGTCATCGGCGACATCTCGCTCGACGAGGTCCTCT
>DATAQF010000034.1:0-2227 GCA_036264795.1 Candidatus Limnocylindrales bacterium
TCGAGCGTGCGCTCTGGCGGACCGCCACCGGCCGCACCCCTGACACCGTCGACCCGGTATTCCGGCGCGCGTACGGGTTCTTCGACGCGGCGGATCGCCTCGGCCGGCGCGCCTTCGGCCTGGCGGCCTGACCCGCGCGTCCCTCCCGACGGACGTCCTGATCGACGACTCGCCGCAACGTCCATCGCTCCCGTAGCAGGGGTTCGTCAGGTCGCGGGGCGTTACTATGGCGGCGACCCACGACCTGCCCGACGGGAGCCCAACCTGGACGATTCGAGTCGCACGTCGCAGACGCCGAACGCCGATCGCACGACCGCCACGGCGGCCGGGGCGGGATCCGCAACCGGGGCCGGACCGGCATCCGGCGCCGGCCAGCCCGGTTCGTTCACGGCACCGCCGACCGAGCCGCCACCGCCGGAGGCCCCGAGCCTCGCGCAGCAGATCGGCGCAACTCGCGACGCGTTGAAGCGCCTCGTGTCGGCCCACAAGGAGCTGGCGCAGGCCGAGCTGGCGGACATCGCCGACGGCATCAAGCGCGCGGCCGCGTTCGTCGGGATCGCCGTCGGGGCCGCGATCTTCGCCGCCCTCCTCGTCGCGATCGGTACGCCGCTGTTCCTCGGGGAGTGGCTCTTCGGGTCGATCGGGTGGGGGATCATCCTCGGGCTCCTCCTGATGCTCGCGATCGCCGTCGCATCCGCAATCAGCGCCCTCGATGCGAAACGGAGTTGGGGGATCGGCCCGACGTTGTTCGGTGGCATCGTCGTCGGGGCCGTCGTCGGGGTTGTGCTCGGGCTGGACCTGACGAACCGCGGCTGGACCGCGCTCGGTGACGCCGTCGCGCCCGGTCTCGATCCATCGAGCCGGCCGCTCGTTCTCGCGGTCGTGTCGCTCGCGATCATCGGCGGCCTCCTCGGTCTGATCTCGGGCGCGGTCGGCGGCGGCGTTCGGGCCGGTGTCGGCGGCCTCGTCGCTGGTGGAATCGTGGGCGCCCTGCTCGGTGCCCTCACGGCGATCGCGACGGGACCCCGGGTCGGGGCGGCGATCGGCGTGGCCACCGGCCTCGTCGTGTGGATCGCCCTGATGGGCCTCGACGTCGTTCGCCACGGCGTCGACACCGACGAACTCAAGCAACGCTTCTGGCCGGAGCGGACCATCCAGGCCTTCAAGGAGACGATCGAGTGGGCACGCGAACGGATGCCGCTCTCGCGCAGGTCGTAGCCGCGCGGGCTGATGTCGAGGAAGAGGTCGACCGCCTCGAGGCGGCCGCCCGGGCCGCGGTCGACGTCCCGGCCAAGGTTCGGGAGAACCCGGCAAAGGCTGCCGGGCTCGCCGCCGGCGCGGCGTTCCTCGCGCTCGGCGGGCCGAAGCGCCTGTTCCGGCGCGCGAAGCGGACGGTCACGGGCAAGGACGAAGAGCTGCCATCCGAGCTTCTGCCGAAGGAGGTCGAGAAGACGCTCCGAAAGCTGGGCACGGACGGCAAGGCCGTCCGCGGCACCCTCGAGCGCGAGTTTGCGAACTACCTCGACACGCGCGCGAAGGAGCGAAAGAAGGAAGGCGTCGTGGCCGCCGGAACGGCGCTCGCGCTGAGCGTCCTGCGACCGATCGCGATCCGGACCGGCAAGCAGATGGCCGAGCGGATGCTCGATCCCAACGGCCCATCGTTCCAGGAACAGCTCGAGCGCGTCCGCGAGCGACACCGAGCCGGCGGGGAGCCGGGCGCTCCGGGGGACGCGGGCCTGTAGCTTGGCTGCCGGGGCCCATGCGCTCGGCTGGGGGGAGCCTCAGGTCTCGGAGTCAGACCCGTGCCATAAGTCGGCGCCCCCAAAGTGAGTTCCGCTCTCTCCGTTCTGATTGCCACCTTGGCCGTTCTTGGAGTCATCGTCGCCGGCGGGCTGCTCATTGCACAGCGACGTGGGATCCAACCCACATCGCAGCAGGCCGCGCTGTTGATCGGGCTGTCCCTCGGCGTCGTAGCAGTGGCAACGACAGCAATTGCGCTCCCGTCTCAGCCCTCAGCCATACTCGCGATCCTTGCGATCGGCTGGATCATCTACCGAGCTTCCGATCGGGTCCTCGCACGCAGGTCCGACCTTCCGGTCGGTGCGCTGGTCGCCATTGCAGTCACCGCGGCGTTCGTGGTAATCGCATTGGCAGTGGCTGCGCGATAGTCCACCCGACGGCTCGAGTCCGCATCAAGGGTCCAGTAGGGGCGGGTCGAGGCGACGGT